>CAIRMS010000338.1 GCA_903879765.1 uncultured Flavobacteriales bacterium | reverse complement strand
TCTCATAGTTAGCTGAATTACTTAGGTATATTTTTTTCTCAGAAAAAGCAGAAGCATTCAATAAATTGAAATAATCATTTGATGAATACGTTTTTTGGGCAAAAAATGAACTTGAAAGAAGGAGAAAAGAGCAGAATAAGATTGAACGCATAGATACAGGTTTTCTTGATTAAACAAGTTTAGCTAAGAAAAAGTTACACTCCCACACCCCTTAAGCGAATTAATTGCGTTAACTTAACTGAGGAAGGAGAAATATGCAGGATCCAAGTGCGGAATTATTGAAAAAAGTTCAGGCCTATGACCGTAGGGCGCAATTGGAATTGTATCAACTTTGCTATCCAGTATTAATAGGAACTGCTCGACGGTACCGAAAAAATGAGGAAGAATACAAAACATTGGTGAACAACGCCTTTATGAAGATCATTCAGAACTTAGATAAATACCAGGACATTCGTTTTTTCAGTTGGATCAAACGGATCATTACCAACGAAATCATTGACGATTTTCGTCGCTCCAAAAATTACCATACGTTTTACCAACACGACGCTACCGTCGAAAGAAATGATGGCGTTCATCCGGAAGCGGAATATGAACTCAATCAAGCGCATTTGAACACGATGTTACTTCAATTATCGGAACCAACCCGAGTCGTTTTCAATTTATTTGTTGTCGATGGATATTCACATCGCGAAATTGGTGAGCTTTTAGGAATCTCCGAACAAACATCCAAGTGGCATACCAAAGTTGCCCGTAAAAAATTAAAAGAACTACTTAAAATAGAAAACCATGTTATCTAAGCAAGAAAACTTCGATCGCGATGTGAAGCGTGTCCTGCAGGAGGTCCACGGCGAAGAAATTCCCCTCGATTTTTTGGTGGACATCGAACAACGGCTCGATCAATTGGAAAAAAAGAGAAAACGACGCGTATTCATGTGGTTCTTTATGGGAATCGTTTTAGCAAGTGGACTCACTTTTGGACTACTTCGTGGAAGCGCGTCTTCAAATACGGTAGTGAAAACTAAACCACAAAAAGGAACCAATATAGCACAGAAAACCAAGGTTTCCAAGCAAATAGCTTCTTCTAAATCTATACGATCTATTCAAACGAATGCAGTTCAAACAACTTCTGTAGAAGTGGCTGGTGGAACTAGAACAAGGCTAGCTTCAGTTGCTCATGTAAAAAGAACTGCCACTCGTTTAGCTCATAGAAATCAATCTAATTTGATTCAAACGTCTAACCCACGCGCAGTCATCAAATCTTCTAAAGCTCATTTGGGAACTGCTGAAATGACTCAAGACCATCAAGGAATGATCTCAGTTCAAAAAAATGATGTTCCACTTGCAATCGTTTCTGTTAAATCAGAACCAATAAGTAATGCTGAAAGCTTAAATCAAATTACGGTTCCGGCTGCTACGATTCCTGAAATCGCTCCTTTGATCAATGATTTTCAGGTGAACACAAATTCAACGAGTAGCAATCCAGTGTTTCCAGAACCTGGTATTCTTCCTATTGAAAAAGAGAAATGGGTGCAAACTTTTGGGTTTTTCATGGGGATGAGTGGAATCGGTTCTTCGGTTGAGGTAAAGGAGAATAATGGTTATAATTCGTTCGTAGTGCCAGACCTTAAAAAATATACTGAAATTCGAAATGCACAAGAGCGCAGTACCTCGAGTATCGATTTATCGCTACGAACAAGTTGGATGAAGCACCATTTCTTGATTCAAACAGGAGTGGATTACTTCGAATGGGGCGAACAATTAAAATACGACTATAACATCGTTTATGATGGTGTGAATCGTTATTCGTATGTTTCCGTTCCATTGTATCTAGGATATCGTCAATCTTGGAAGAGCTTGGAGTTGTCTGCCAGTATTGGAAGCTCCATTGGAGGTGTAATTAAACGCGATGGGTATTACCTTCAGGAGAATTTAACGACGATTGCTGTGGAGCAGGCAAGTAATTGGACCACGACCGGTTATCTTCAGTTGGAGCTCAGTTATATGAAAGATAATTATCGATTTTCTATTGCACCTACTTACCGTAGGTCCTTGACGTCTGTCATTTTTTCTGGGTATACAAGAAACAACTATCAATCCATTGGATTGCAAATGGGAATCGCGGTGATTTTGAAATAGACTTAGCGCCCTTTTGGTCTGCGTGAAGTGGATTTTTTTGTCGTTCCGCCACGCTGTTCCTTTTTCTTTGGTGGATTTCCAAAGTTTGGACTACTTAAATAAGGTTTTTTGGATTTTGGCGGATGCGAAGTGCTCGATGAGGTCGTTGTTTTTGGTTTTTTCGAAGCCGCCGGTTTCGATGATTTTCGAACATCATCGTTGGTGGAATCTTCCAGTAAATTGTTGATGATGTCCATTTCACTATCAGTCAAATCGCGCCATTCTCCAACGGGCAATCCTTTGAGTCCAATGTTCATGATGCGCACACGTTCCAACTTCGTCACTTCATAACCAAAGTGTTCGCACATGCGTCGAATTTGTCGGTTTAGTCCTTGAATCAGTGTAATACGAAACACATGAGTGGCTTCTTGAACGACTTTGCATTTTTTCGTATTCACTCCTAAAATCGGAACTCCTTTGGCCATTCCGGAGATCATTTCGGGAGTCAAGGGTTTATTTACGGTAACGAGGTATTCTTTTTCGTGGTTATTTCCAGCACGTAAAATCTTGTTGATGATGTCGCCGTTATTGGTCAAGAAGATGAGCCCTTGTGAATCTTTGTCCAAGCGTCCCACTGGAAAAATACGTTTGCTATGGTTGACGAAATGCACAATGTTATCGTGCACATTTTCTTCCGTAGTGGATGTTACACCAACCGGCTTATTCAGCGCAATAAATACGATGTCTTCTCCTTCTCTTGGCTCCAATTCCGTTCCATTCACACGCACTTTATCACCCACATTCACTTGGTCGCCGATGGTCGCTTTTCGTTTATTGATAAAAACCAATCCGCGTTCGATGAATTTATCTGCTTCTCGAC
>CAIRMS010000337.1 GCA_903879765.1 uncultured Flavobacteriales bacterium | reverse complement strand
CCACGTGCATTGTCGTAATATACACCCTTATTCACCATGCCATGTATGCATTTGGAGAAAAGGAAAGTCATTGGGTTATGTCTCCATTTTTCAAGGATCACACGATTTATGGTGCCATCGTTGCGTTGAATGTTCCACTTGTTTTTGGACTTTATCTCTATAAAAAACATGCGCCTTTAATTCAGGCAGTGTTGATTCTCATGATTGCATTGATTTTAGCTGGTTTGTATTTCTCCTACACAAGAGCAGCATGGCTAAGTGTCTTTGGATGCATCTTCATTGCTGGACTGATCTATTACAAAGTAAACTGGAAGCCTTTAGCCGGTATCGCTACTATTGTATTACTTGTTGTGTTTTTTAAATGGGATTCCATTCAAATGGAACTATCCCGTAACAAACAAGATCATACGACAGAATCGTTTGATGAACGTTTACAAAGTGCGGCAAATATCTCTACTGATGCCTCTAACTTAGAACGCATCAATCGGTGGAGTTGTGCACTAGCGATGTTTGAAAAGAGACCGGTTTTTGGTTATGGACCCGGAACCTACGCTTTTGAATACGCACCATTTCAAGAACCAGAAAATCTCACGATTATTTCCACCAATTTTGGTGATATGGGAAATGCGCACAGTGAATACCTTGGAGCTTTAGCTGAGATGGGATTCCCGGGATTACTCTGCTTGTTAGCAATCGTAGCGAGTATTTTTAACACGAGTATCATGGTATACAATCGAATTCCATTATCAGATTCTGGAACAAGAATTCTCGTTTTGAGTATGATCATGGCCTTATCGACCTACTTCATTCATGCCTTCTTGAATAACTTTCTCGACACAGACAAAGCAGCTGTACCCGTTTTTGGCATATGCGCCATGATGATTGCACTCGGACTTCAGCAAACTAAATTAGCGACCAATCCAGAGTGATGGATTTAAGCTTTTCGTTAATCCTCCAGCTACGGAGTGAATTTCAAAGTGGCAAATAGATACACCACTATCATCCGCCAATAAACTACCGATTGCTTGTTTCGAGGTTACTTTTGATCCTACGCTTACATACGTTTCCTGCATGTTTCCATAAACTGTTCTGTATGCTCCGTGTTTGATTACCACAAATTTTCCTGCGCCATTTATCGAGAAAACACTTGTTACTTCCCCTTCAAAAACGGAACGAACGCGTGCATATTTGGGACAAGTAATATCGATGCCGTTGTTGTTCGTTACAACGCCAGATAAGGTAGGGTGTGGATTCGTGCCATAACGCTCGGTTATACTTCCTTTTTCCACGGGCCATGGAAGTCGTCCACGATTAGCCTCAAAACTTTTTCCCACTGCTGAACCTTCAGTAGATTCCGTATAGGTGACTTGCTTCGGTTTTGCCTGCTCCGTTGTTGTAGACTTAGGAGTTGTTTTCGGATCTTGCGCTTTATTCGAAGTGGAAGAATTGGTAGATTTTGGGGTATTTGCAGCTACATTTGCCTTGCGTTTCTCCTCCTCTTTTCTCGCTTTTTCGCGTTCTTTTTGCCTTGCTTGTTCGCGTGCAAGTTCTTGTCGAATCTCAGCATCTATTCGCTGTTTGATTTCCGCTTTTTTACGTTCATCCGCTTTCAGCAGTGAGGCTAAATTTTGTTCTTCTTTTTTAAACTTTTCGTAGGACTTTTCCTTCTTTGATTTGTCCTTGGAAATCATTTCACGCTCTTGCTTCTTTTCTTCCAGCGCTTTTAATTTCGAGTCCTTCTCTTGAGAAATATTCGTTATTTCCTCTGCAATTAGAGTTTGATGTTGTTTGATTAATGCGGCTTGTTTTTTTTGTACACCTGCCACTTTTTTCAAATACCTGTTTCGCTTGACCGCTTCATTGTAATTATCTGCAGACAATAGGTACATGACACGTCCATAGTTTCCGCGGTGTTTGTATGCGTAAAGCACCATCTTTTTGTATTGACGCTTCAGATCATTCAGTCTTTTCTTCAAGCGTTTTACTTCTTGTTTTTTCTCGACCATTTTAATCTCTGCCATGCGCACTTGATTATCAAAAATGCGCACTAACGCTTCGCGGCTTTTAATCTGATTTTCAATTAAACGGATTTCATTTAAGGAAGCCTGTGTATTCGACTTTACCTTCGACAGTAAGGACTTCGTATTAGAAATACGTTTCTCCAGTTTTTGTTGTTCTTTTTTAAGTTTTTCTTGACTTGACTGTCCGTAGACATGGCTCAGTAAGAAGAAGAAAAACAGAAAGCTACTTACATTTTTCATATTTCTCCGGTATGACAATTATTAATTCTTGTGGTTCATTTATCTCCACTTTTTCGTAGTCCATTTTGATGTAAATCCCTTTATCCTTTGCTTTGATGTGCATGTGTACTACTTTCGGAACATTCATTCCATTCACATTTTGACGTTCCTCATAAATCACGGTGATTTCCGTCGAATCGCTCGGACTTTTAATCATTGTTTGTTGAAGAAACTTCGCATCATCACTCAAGATGTAGTTCAACACGATGTCTTCTTTTGGACGGCGGTCCATGCGTTTTTTGTCCCGTTTTTTATGTGTAGAAATACTGTAGTGATACGGGTCGTGTTCTACGAAATATTTCTGGTCAATGTTGTAATCTAATGGCTTTCCTAAAAATAATTCTTCCATATTTTCATAGGTGAAATCGACGCCAAATGTTGACTTCAAGTAATCCAATGATTGAACGGTGTAACATTTTTCACGCTTATTGACAACGGTAATTGTATCCCTGGTTACCATTGCCGTCACGATTGGAATGCGGGCATACGTAATAATCGCACTGATGGCACTATCTGCAACGATCTTTAATGATGTTTTAAACGAAATATCCGTCGTTGAATCTTTGTAATTAATGTCCAATTTGGAATAAAAGGTTTTCGGTTCAATTTTCGACAAACTATCCAAGCGATCGACCAATTCTTTGTCCTTTATTTTCGGAAGTTTATCTCCATTCATTAAGTCGCTTCCAACTTTTGGAGAACAAGAAGACAAAGCCCAGATAAAGCTAAATCCAACAGCTATTTTAATAAACAGGTTTTGCATACTTCTTTTGTGTAATTTTTTCATTCAGTGTTTTATTTGCTGAACCTAGTTCCTTAGCCCTTAACCAATAGACGATTGCTTCATCGACTTTTCCAAGTTTAAATTGGACATCTCCCAGATGCTCAACACATGTTTTATCGGTGCTTTCTTTTGCGCCACAAGCGCGTTCAAAATAGCTTTTTGCTTCCGCATATTTCCCTTGTTGAAATAGAATGAGTCCTTTTGTGTCTAAGTAGCGTCCCTCATTTGGAAGTTCCTTTAAGGCCTCATCGATTATCTGAATTGCTTTTTCCAAATCTAATTCGTGGAAGGCTA
This sequence comes from uncultured Flavobacteriales bacterium, assembly GCA_903879765.1. Classification (GTDB taxonomy): domain Bacteria; phylum Bacteroidota; class Bacteroidia; order Flavobacteriales_D; family Crocinitomicaceae; genus UBA952. The sequence goes on along the minus strand of CAIRMS010000337.1, from coordinate 11,992 downwards.
ATTGATAGGCATAATTATTTTTGACAAACGTATTTTTAACTGATAATTTCAGGGCCTTTTCGTAGGCGGCAATTCCTTCCTTCGTATGATTCAGTCCAAACTCAGCCTCTCCAATTTGCCCTTGGCATTCGGCTTGTAAATCTGCATCTTTCAAAATATAATCAAATCCGGTTTGTAAGATTGAAAGTGCTTGTTCAAACTTTCTTTGTTGATTTAACGCAGTTCCCTGCAAGAAATAAGGTAATGCTTGCGTTGGGAAAAAGCTGCTGCATTTTTCCGCATCCACAGCGAGGCTATCGAACTGTTGGAATTGGTATTCGAGTAATAATATTTGATTCCATATTGGGTAGACATTTGGATCGCACCTTACCGCAGCTTTATACGCCGCAAGCGCCTCAACAATTTGATTTACCTTGAAATAATAATCTCCAGTAATGGAATGAGCTTTTGCTTGTTTAGGATATTTGGTACGCATGTAAAGCACCAACGATTCCATATCTGGGTCCATGACCTCTTGTCCTTGAAGTGCCATTAGGATGTTCATTTTTTGATCAATACTCGGTCCATCCGATTTAATCGCTGCTTTTAAGTTTTGAAGTCCATTTTTCGTGTCTCCTGATTGCATTTGCATATCTCCCAACATCAATAAGGCCATTCCGTTATTCGGATCCACAGCAACCAATTCTTTTAACAAGTCAAAGCCCTCTTGAAAGCGCTTGCTCTGCATGTAATAATCAACTAAATTCGCGATGATCATTGGTTCTCCGGTGAATTTCTTTTTGGCGTTCTTCAGCACTTGAATTGCCTCTTCATCACGGTGTAAGGAAACGAGTAATTTAAATCTTTCGATAGAAATCCCGGGATTTGCGCCCAAATTATTTTCCATGCGACTCAATAAATCCAGGCCTTTCTTTGCGTCTCCCATCTTCGCATAGCATTCGGCAGCGCCCGCATAATAGCTTTGGTTATTCGGTGCTTTTTTGAGTAATTTATCAAAAACGGATGTTGCTTCCTGGAATCTTTTCAATTCCACATACATAAAAGCAAGTTCACTTTGGTAATGCTCATTTTTCGGATCTAACTCGGATGCTTTTAAGGTGTGAACAGCTGCTTGGTCCAGGTTTTCTTGATTCAAATAGATTTGAGCCAACGCAAAATGCGCTGCATCATCTTTTTGGTCGATTAAAAGACACGCATTGAACTTATCAATCGCTTCCTGATTTTGTCCGTTGAGTTTGAGGCGCACACCTTCGTGAAATGAACGAATATAAGCGGCATCGTGGACCATTGTCTGTTTTTTCTTTAGTCCAGCGCAGGACGCCAACAGAAAAATACACGTAAGAAGAGAAAGGATTTTATTCATGTGTCGTGCTAAAGTCACCCAAACTAAGGTCTTTTGATCGTCCTTTGTAAACAACATTCGAGCCAAGCATTGAATCCGCAATATTCGCATTAGAGATGTGTGTACTTTGTTGAATGTTTGTGTTGCGAATAATCGAATTTTCAATCACTGAATTTGCACCAATAGAAACATGTGGACCAATGACAGAAGCGTGAATTTTCACATTTGCACCAATAAAACAAGGTGGTATGATCACTGAATCAATGGATTCCACACTTTCATCCTGCATGGAAAGACCTGCTGCATGATCAAATTCCAATACGCGTTGATTGGTATGAACGGTTACTTCTTTGTTGCCACAATCCAACCATTCCGAAACAGTTCCTGGTTTGAAAATTACGCCGGATTCAGTTAAACGACGCAGGGCATCAGGCAACTGGTATTCGCCACTTTTAATGACATCGTTATCAATTAAGTATTGTAACTCTTTGTGTAAGCGTTGGCCATCTCGGAAATAATAAATTCCGATCATCGCTAAATCTGACACAAATTCTTTTGGTTTTTCTACAAAATCGATGATTTCTCCGCACTCATTCATTTTAATGACACCAAATGCACTTGGATCTTCAATTTGTTTTACCCACAAAATTCCTTCGTCTTCTGAGCTGATTTTAAAGTCCGCTTTGAATAAGGTATCTGCAAAAGCTACGACAACGGGTCCTGTTAATTTCTCTGCAGCACACAACACGGCATGTGCAGTTCCCAAGGGTTTATGTTGGTAATGAATGGATCCTTTTGCACCCAATTTCTCTGCAACAGCTAATAATTCTTGTTCTACTTGCGTTCCGAATTCACCAACGACGAATGCAATTTCATCAATTTTCTCTGCACAAACGCACGCGATGTCCTCCACGAGTCGGTGAACAATTGGTTTTCCTCCTACAGGAACCAAGGGCTTTGGAACAGTCAATGTGTGAGGTCTTAATCGGCTTCCTCTCCCAGCCATCGGTACGATTACATTCATTTCCTCTTATTTTACTCCCGTACTACCAAATCCTCCAGCGCCACGCTCGGAGTCTGTAAGTTCCGTGACTTCTACTAATGCTACTTTTTGAACTGGACAAAACACCATTTGTGCGATGCGTTCACCGTCTTCAATGTCAACGGTTTCATCGGATAAATTGATTAAAATCACGCCTACTTCTCCACGGTAATCGGCATCCACTGTGCCAGGTGTATTCAAAACGGTTAGTCCTTTTTTCAATGCCAAGCCACTTCGTGGTCGAATTTGACATTCAATCGATGGATCCATTTCCAAAAACAATCCTGTTTTAATCAGTGTGCGTTGCAAGGGTTTTAACGAAACGGTCGCGTCAATATTCGCACGAATATCCATGCCTGATGAGCCTGTTGTTTCGTATTTAGGTAAGTCGTGTTTGGACTTATTGGTGATTTTTACCTGCATTTTGTTCAATTATAGTCAAAATTAGTAAAATAGAGGTCCTGAAAACGGCTTGTATTTAGGAGAAATGAACAAGGTACTATTAACAACCTACTGAGTTATTTTCTTTGTCCGCTTTGGATTTGGGAGGAGTTTTCACCTCAATTCACTACTTTTGTTTTTGCAAAATAAATGTTATGTTAGAAATTCAACGCATTCGCGCCGAAAAGGACGCTTTAGTCAACGGTTTATTAAAGAGAAATATTCAAGCGGAAGCTACCCTTGATGAAATCCTTTCGAAGGATCAAGAATGGCGTGCGGCTAAAACAGAATTAGATAACATCGCTGCAGAAATGAACCAATTGGCGCGTTCCATCGGAGACTTATTTAAGTCTGGTAAGCCGGCAGAAGCGGCATCCATGAAGGAAAGAACAGCTGGACTTAAGGTCAAAGAAGCAGCCTTAAAAACAACGGTTGATCGCTTCGAGGAGCAAATCACCAAATTATTGTACACCTTGCCAAACGTTCCAAACGAACTTGTTCAAAGTGGACGTGATGCAAACGATAACGAAACAGTGTACGAACAAGGAGCGACACCAAATTTTGGATTTGAAGCCTTGCCTCACTGGGATTTAGCAAAAAAATACAACCTCATCGATTTTGAATTAGGTGTGAAAGTAACTGGCGCTGGATTCCCGTTTTATCGTGGAAAAGGAGCGAAATTACAACGTGCCTTGATTCAGTTCTTCTTGGAAGAAGCAGGTCAAGCAGGATACGAAGAAATTCAAGCTCCCTTGATGGTAAACGAAGCCAGTGGAATTGGTACAGGGCAACTTCCGGACAAAGAAGGACAAATGTACTACATGAAAGAGGATGACTTTTACATGATTCCAACCGCTGAAGTTCCTTTAACAAATATTTACAGAGATGTTCTTTTACCTAGTCCTGATTTCTCCATCAAAATGTGTGGTTATACCCCATGTTTTAGAAGAGAAGCTGGATCTTACGGTAAAGATGTGCGCGGATTAAACCGCCTGCATCAATTTGATAAAGTCGAAATTGTGCGCGTAGAACATCCATCTAACACAGCGCAAGCATTGGAAGATATGATGGAACACGTAAAAGGACTTTTAGACAAACTTGGACTTCAGTTCCGTATTCTACGCTTATGTGGTGGTGATATGGGCTTTGCATCCGCGATGACCTATGACTTTGAAGTTTATTCAGCTGCACAGGAAAAATGGTTGGAAGTGAGTTCTGTTTCCCGTTTCGATACCTTCCAAGCGAACCGATTGAAATTGCGCTTTAAAGATGCGGACAAAAAAACCCATCTGTGTCATACCTTGAATGGTTCAGCGCTTGCGTTACCAAGAATCGTTGCAGCATTGTTGGAAAATCACCAAGATGAAAATGGGATTATCATTCCAGAAGCCTTGCGTCCATACACTGGATTTGACCGCATCGATTAAGGCATGAAACGCGTAACAGGTATCGGTGGAATTCTCTTCGAATGTGAGAATCCAGAAGAAATGAAATCATGGTATCAAAAACACCTTGGACTTCAAACCGATGATTACGGAACCAATTTTGAATGGCGAAATGCGGATAATCCAAGTCAAAAAGGATTTACGCAATGGAGTCCGTTTCCAACAAATGCTCCCTATTTAAAACCATCGAAGAATTCTTTCATGATGAATTACCGTGTGGAAAATTTATCCGAACTTGTTCCAATCTTACTACAAGAAGGTGTTCAAATTTTGGACGAAATCGAAGAAGTGGAGTACGGAAAATTCGTTCATATTTTAGATCTGGAAGGAAATAAAATCGAGCTTTGGGAACCCAATGACGACGCATACGATGAAATTGTCGATGGACGAACAAAATAATCGATTCACAAACAATCTATTGGGAATTCGAACGTTAATCAAGCCAACAACCTTATCTTCGTAAGGCATGACGCCGAACTATTTTTGGACATTCTTGGTATTTTGTTTTTTTTCCATCGGAGCACAAGCTCAACTTGGGAGTCAACGGGACATTCACCAAAACTTTGGCACAGAGTGGAAGCGCATTGATACACTTAGTATTTATCCAAGTTCCTTTTTTGTCTTAAAAGGTAAGGACACCTTAAAATCCAGCGACTACGAAATCGATTTTCTTTCTGCTAAATTTCGTTTAATCAATGAAATCCCGGATTCACTGACAATACACTACCAAGTTTGGCCCTTTGATTTTTCCAAACAGTACATGAAACGCGATACGAGTCTTCTCTTTCAAGGACGTCCACAAAGCGAGCGAGATTTATTCAAAATAGAAGCAAATTCCTCCGAAGTAGCACTTTTTGGTGGAAACGAGATTACAAAAAATGGTAGCATCTCTAGGGGCTTGAGTTTTGGAAACAAACAAAGCTTAGGAATTAATTCCGCTTTAAATTTGGAGTTAAACGGAATGATCAGTGAGAACTTGAAATTAAGTGCTTCTATTTCCGATGCGAACATTCCAATCCAAGCAGATGGAAATACCAATAAACTGCAAGAATTCGATCAAGTATACATTCAATTATCGAATGATCATTTCAAGTTAATCACTGGAGACTTTTGGTTGTCGAAGCCGACTGGTTATTTCATGAGCTACAAAAAACGCGGACAAGGAATTAGTTCAGAATTTCAAGGTGTCTCAAGCAAAGGAGACAAGTGGTTTACCCAAAATAGCATTGCGCTATCCAAAGGGAAATTCAACCGGCAAATCATACAGGGAATTGAAGCCAATCAAGGTCCATATCGTTTGCGAGGAGCAGAAAATGAACCGTTTATTACGATTCTTTCAGGAACGGAACGCATTTACATCGATGGGAAATTGTTAACGCGCGGACAAGAATTCGATTACACCATCGATTACAATACCTCCGAACTTATTTTTACCTCTCGCCATTTAATCACAAAGGACATCCGAATTGTCGCAGAATTTCAATATTCCGATCAGAACTATGCGCGATCACTTTTACAGAGCACCGCAAGGTACGAGTTGAAAAAAGGTCAAATTTGGTTCAATGCCTACAGCGAACAAGATGCGAAAAACCAAGCCCTTCAACAGGAATTAAGCAGCGCTCAAAAGTTTGGCTTATCCCAAATTGGAGACGATTTGTCGCAAGCAGTGATCAACAGCATCGATTCAGTTGGCTACAGTGAAAATCAATTATTGTATCAATTAATCGATTCCTTAACCTTTGATTCCGTTCTGGTATTTAGTGTGGATCCGGCGCTTGCTCATTACCGTGCGTCCTTTCAATATGTTGGTCAAAACAAAGGAGATTATGTGCTTGATTCCTACAATGCGCTGGGAAAAGTCTATAAATGGATTGCCCCCATTTCAGGCGTTCCACAAGGCGATTATTCACCCAATCGGAGTGTGATTACACCGAAGCGAAAACAAATGGTTTCGAGTGGATTCTTTGTCAACATCAATCCGAACATGCGCATCGAGTCTGAAATGGCCGTGACCACAAATGACCTCAATACCTTTTCACGGATTGGCTCAGAGGACGACCAAGGATTTTCGAATCGATCTAAACTCGTACAGAAAATTCCAATGAAAAAGGACCAATGGCAAGAAGTCGACGTTGAAACTTACCTAGAATTTGAATATTTAAGTCGCTATTTTAGTCCAATCGAACAATACCGCAAAGTTGAATTCGACCGAGATTGGAACACCAGGAATAAACAACTGAGTGGATTTCAACGGAGCGTTAATGCGGGAGTGAACCTTTCTGAAAAGAAAAAAGGGACGATGTCATTAGCTGCACAAAACTTCAGCATCGGAAATGAATTTAACGGTTCGCGCATGTTCACTGAAGGCAAATGGAATGAAAAAAGTTGGCAAGCCACATGGGATGCTAGTGCACTCACTTCAGTCACCGCGCTAAATGAAGATACGAATTCATTTATTCGACATCGACTAGACATCAGTAAAAATTTCGGCAAACTCAAACTCGGTTATAAAGATGACCACGAACGGAATGTCTTTCGCGACAAATCGTTCATGAATCCCATGAGTTATCAGTTTTTTGATTACCAGTTTTACCTCTCCAATGCGGACACTAGTTCGTATCAATACAAACTTTATTACCGCGAACGCATCGACCAGCGCAGTGACTCTGTTCAATTGAGAAATGCCGCCAAAGCAAAAACAGCTGGAGCTGAACTCAGTTGGAATCAACTCAAAAATCAACGTTTGACCATCTTAAGTGCATACCGTTCCCTACAAATACTCGATAGTGTTTTGCTTCCGCAAACACCAGAAAATTCCTTGGTGGGACGCATCGATTACGAGGGACGTTTTTTCAAAAACGCATTAACGGTGAATACCTTCTATGAAGTTGGATCCGGTTTGGAACAGAAACGACAGTTTCAATACTTGAAGGTCAATGATGGACAAGGACTTTACACCTGGATTGACTACAACAACGATGGGATCAAAGATTTAAATGAGTTTGAAATCGCACAATACATTGATCAAGCGAGCTACATTCGTGTGTTTATTCCGAGTAATGAATATGCGAATACTTTTTCCAACGAGTACAATCAAAGTATTTTTTGGCGACCAGAACGCATTTGGAACGATCAAAACACATGGAAAAAAGTATTGGGGAAATTCTCCGATCAAGCACGTTTAAGGATGCAGCGCAAAATCATTGAATTTAACCTAGAAAGTGCCTTTAATCCATTCTTCAATGACATCGCCAATTCCAGTTTATTGAGTTCATCCATCACCATGAACAATTCCCTTTTCTTTAATCGGATGGGGAAAATCTTCACCGCAGAATACCAAGTGCAACAAAACGACACTAAAAATCTCTTGGCTAATGGACAAGACGCTCGCAGTCAAAAAAGTCAAGAACTTTTATTGAGGTGCAATGTGGATCCAACTTTTTCTATAGAATCCAGTGCGAAAATTGGGACTAAGTCCAGTCTGGCGGATTATACCAGTGGAAGAAACTATGCATATACCTACCGCCAAGTGCAACAAAGTTTGATTTACCAAGGATCCACAAATTCGCGCTATGCATTATCTGGAAGAATTTCCAATAAACAAAATGACGCATTTTTCGGTGGAGAAACCTGTATGCTCAAAGAACTTGGACTCACTTGGAAACAAAATCAGACCGAAAAAGGTGGATTTCAGGGAGAATTTAAGTGGATTCAATTGGATTATAGCGGGTCCGCACAATCGGCAATTGGCTACGAATTGTTGGAATCACTCAATCCAGGAACCAACTTTACTTGGACCATTGGCTACCAGCGCACTTTGTCTAAAAACGTACAAATGACGTTGCAATACAGTGGACGAGACACGGGGACATCTAGAACCATTCACAATGGATCGATGGAATTACGTGCCTTCTTTTAATTAATTTTTTGAAATAAATTCACGGGCTTTCTCACGCGCAACTTCATCCGCCTGAACATACTGCTCGTAACTTGGAGTCAAGATATTGCTTGCAGATTCCACAACCGCCTGATTGATTTCAGCGATTTCTAGAAAACTAATTTTTTCATTTAAGAAAGCCTCCACGGCGATTTCATTCGCGGCATTTAAGGAACATGCTGCGGTTCCATGCATGTCCATTACTTTAAATGCAAGGTCTAGGTTTTTGAATACCTTTCTATCCGGCGCTTCAAACGTTAACTGTGGATAATCCATGAAATTGAAACGCGGGAAATTTGTTGGAAGTCGTTGTGGGAAAGTTAAGGCATATTGAATGGGCAACTTCATGTCTGGAAGTCCCATTTGTGCTTTCATACTTCCATCTTCGAACTGCACCAAACTGTGTACAATGGATTGCGGATGAACAATGACATCAATTTGATCTGTGTTCAATCCAAACAACCATTTCGCTTCGATGACTTCGAGTCCTTTGTTCATCAAACTGGCAGAGTCGATGGTAATTTTCGCTCCCATAGACCAATTTGGATGTTTCAAGGCTTGCGCCAAACTCACCGTTTGCAGTTGCTCATAGGAGAAACCACGGAATGGACCACCGGAAGCTGTTAAGTATATTTTTTCGATTGGATTTTGAAATTCTCCCACTAAGCATTGAAAAATCGCAGAGTGTTCGGAATCCACCGGATAGATATTCACTCCTTTTTCCTTTGCTAATTTCGTAATAAGTTCACCTGCAACAACAAGGGTTTCCTTGTTTGCAAGGGCAATCGTTTTTCCAGCTTCAATTGCATGAATTGTTGGTTTGAGTCCTGCGTATCCTACCAAGGCAGTTAGAACCGTATGAACTTCATTCGATTCCACCACTTGACACAGTGCTTGGTCACCTGCATATACATGAATGTCCTCACCCCAGAGTGCATCCTTTACCTTTTGGTAGAGCGATTCATCGCTAATCACCACAGAATTTGGATGGTATTTCAGTGCTTGTTCGATTAACAAATCGGCATTTTTTCCAGCCGTTAAAACTTGAAGGTCAAAATAATCCGGATACGTTTCCAGTACTTCAAGCGCTTGGGTTCCGATAGATCCTGTAGACCCTAAGATGGCGATGCCTTTTTTCGAATTCATAAGACAAAAATAACACTTTCGGTATGAAAAAGTTCGTCAAAAACGATGACTCGATGTAAATCAGGAAGATGGATGGAAAGATATGCCCAAAATTTGTGTAATTTCGCTTGAAATAAACTTAATTAAACATGAAAATACTTTTTTTCCTCATATCATTTTTGGGTTTCATCACGATGCATGCTCAAATTAAAACAACTGAAAATCGCATCGAAATCGAGTTAAAAGACGGATACAACAGTGAAAAAGTCTATGAATTTGGTTCGAATGGTTTTGTCATGACCAGTCAATCCGATAAGCCCGTGGATGGTGCAATTGAATACCGTTTTCAGCGCTACTCAACGGATTTAACATTCACCGATGAATACATCTTTTCGTGGCCAAAAGGCTTCGTTGAAACCAGAAGTTTTATTGAAGGGGATGTGTTATTTAAATTAATCATGAACCGATTTGGGAAGTACTCCATTCTACAATACAACATTAAAACAGGAGGAATGACTCAAATTGATGGAGATTTAGAACATTCCATTGGTGTTCAATTTTTTGAAGTGGCGAATGGTCATGCATTATTTGCAGGTTACTATAAAAGAAAATGGTCGCTTATTAACCTTGAGATGGCAACTGGAACAGTAAATACGAGTGAACTTAGTATGGAAGGCATTAACCCGAAAAAATTAGGAGTTAGCAACGTGCAATACATTGAGCAATCACAATCATTTTATGTTTCCATCTGTGGCTATGTCTCTCGAAAAGTCATCAAATGGTATTTAAATCAATACGATATTTCTGGAAACCTCGTGAATACAACACCGCTTGATGAAGAACTGGATAAGAAATTAAAGTCAACGACTATTGCAGCGCTAGACAAAAAAGATATTTTAATCTCAGGTACGTATTCTACAGGTAACGGGAGCTCGAGTACCGGACTATACATGACAACGACCGTTGATGGCGCCTTGCAAGCAGCGAACTTTTACAACTACATCGATTTAGAAAATTTCCTTTCTTATTTACCTGAGCGCACACAGGCACGCATCGAAAAGAAACAAGAGCGCATGGCTGGCCGTGGTAAGGAATTGGCTATTTCATATAATATGGCGATTCACGACATCATTCCTTGTGGAGATGATTACTTGTTTCTTGGAGAAGCATATTACCCGACTTATCGCACAGAGACGCGTACCACTTATGTAAATGGTAAACCTACCACAACTACTGTTCAAGTTTTTGATGGCTATCAATACACGCATGCACTGATTGCGAAATTCAATAAAAAAGGAGAATTACTTTGGAGCCAATGTTTCAAAATGTACCCGTTCACAAAACCTTATTATGTGAAACGATTTATTCGTGTTGCTGGTCAAACACAAAATGCGATTAAACTTGTCTTTGCAGATGGAAATAATATTTACGGAAAAGAATTTGACTTCAATGGGGTGATGGTTTCAGATAAAACATCGGCATCCATTAACGGATCCATGGAAAATGACAAGGTAAGATATGCTGCTTCAGAAATTTATTACTGGTACGATAACTTCTTTTTATCCTATGGTGTACAGCGCATTAAAAACACCAAAGACGAGGATGTGAAACGCAAGCGAAACGTACTTTTTGTCAACAAAATTAAGTTTGAATAAGAAGGATTAAGTCCTTACCAACTTTATCCCTGATAAGTCCGCTTTACCGTGTTTTAGCAGTTCATACGTCAAGTGGTCCGCTTCGCAGTCGATGAATTTTACGCGTTTCAACTCATTGTACTTGAAAAAAGTTTGAATGAATTTCGCGTTGTGAAACGTTACCTTGCTGAAGGAACATTTCTCGAAGGAACAGCGGTCGATTGTTCCACTGAACTGTACATTTGATAAGCGTGTATTGACGAAGGCTGTTCGGTTCAACACCGCCTGCTCAAAATTCAATTTGTCGAGTCCGGCGTAATTAAATAGGACCTTCGTTAAATCCGCTTTTGCGAAATCGCAGGAAGAAATAAAACTTCTTAAGATTTCTGTTTCCTTGAGATTGACACCTTTTAATGCACATTGAGCAATGTTCGATTTAACAATGGACATATTTAACATCTTCGCATTTAAAAAGTCACACTGATCAAAATTGTTTGATTTCATATGAACAGCAGAAAAATCAGCACCCGTAAACTGACACTTTTTGACATTGGCCGAATGAAAGCTTTCCTGAATGTTTTTAATGCCGGAGAAATCAACGTTCACCCAATTGCTTTCGGACATATTCCAATTGTGCTTTTTCTTTTTGTCTATGACTTCCAGTGCTGGCGCTTCTTGTTCGTCTAGTTGAGGATTGTTGGGATGCACTGACATGGTGGACGCCTGATTTGAAAAATAATTCAAATCGACTTCCAACAGTTCGGCCATGCGATTCAATAAAATGATGTCCGGAAGTGATTCGCCACGCTCCCATTTACCCACTGCTTGTGCACTGATTGCTAGTTCCTGCGCTAATGTCGCTTGTGAGAAATTCTTGCTTTTTCGGGCAGCAGTTATTTTCAAGCCTATCGATTTTGGAGTAATCATGGTGTTTTCTTTGTTTTGCACAAAGTTACTACATACAGTTTACCTTTATCTATTTTTTTAGTTGTTTTTATACTACTTTTGGTTGTTTTTAAGGTATAT
>CAIRMS010000336.1 GCA_903879765.1 uncultured Flavobacteriales bacterium | reverse complement strand
TGTTGAATCATTGCCCATTAGAATAGGAAAGGAAAAAGCAGCTTACATTACAATTACATTGATTCAAATTCCCTTAATCTTATTTATTTTCAGTTTTTACGTTTTCGAATGGATCCATTTAAATAAACCGACAATGATTTTATTGCTACTTTCTGGAGCGGTGAACTTCACAAGCGCACTGTTATATATTATTAAGAAGGAAGGAACATTAAGATGGATCAATCACCTGATGAAATGGTCTATGTTTTTTGGATTGATTTGTTTATACTCGAATAGTTTATGAAAATTGTCTTAGGATCAGCTTCACCCCGAAGAAGTGAATTATTATCCCAATTAGGATTTGAATTTCGGATTTTAAAAGCAGACTGTTCAGAGGAATTTGACGAAACACAAACGCCAGAAGAAATAGTGCTTTCAATTGCTAAAGAAAAAGCGGAGGCCTTGCAAAGGGAAGTGAATCAAGACGAATTATTGATTTGTGCCGATACGATTGTTTACTTAGACAAAGAAGTCATCGGCAAACCAATTGATGAAAAAGATGCCGTTTCTTTACTTCATAAAATTTCTGCTCAAAAACATGATGTTTACACAGGTGTAATTATCCGCTACCAAGGTATAACTCATTCGTTTTCAGTAAAAACATCCGTATATTTTCGACAATTAACATCCAATGAAATCGAACATTATGTTTCACATTTCAAGCCATTAGATAAGGCTGGATCCTATGGGATTCAAGATTGGATTGGGCTTATTGGCGTAGAGAAAATCGAAGGTTCCTACACGAATGTCATGGGGCTTCCTACCCAAGAATTATTTCTTGAACTTCAGAAATTTATGGCATAAAAAAAGCCATCTTTCGATGGCTTTTTAATATTCAGAGTATGGAGTTACTTTATTACAACACGAAACTCAACTCTACGGTTTTTTGCTTGCATTAGATCCGATTCGTCATCTTCCACTATTTCGGAGCTAGGCACTGTTGTTCCGTTGTATTTTTTTGATTTTAAACGAGACTCAGCTATTCCTTGAGCCACAAAATATTCAATAACATTATCCACGCGTTTTCTATCTAAATCAAGGTAATCTTCATTTTCTTCACTCGCTTTAACTTCTAACTCATCACAGTTTCCTGAAATCTCAATATCCATTGATGGATTCGCATTCATTTCTGCAATCACAAAATTCATGTGTTCTTTTGCATTTTTAGTAAAAGTATCCTTTCCTTGACGGAAATAAATCGAATAGGCGGCTATTTTCTTATCTACAGGCATTTTATCCGTAATTTCTGGTTCTTTATCGTAGATTAAGGTAGAGAAATTATCTTCAATTTTAGGCGGTCTTGCATTGTAACAAGCACATTCAGAAACACTGTCAACTAAACGAACGATAACGTTGTCGATGTAATAATAGGCATGGGCAATTGCATCTACTTCACTGTCTTTTGGTTTTTTTACCGCTTGAAATTTAGTTGTTTCGTTTTTGTCGAAATTTCCAATTGTAATAAACTTTTCATCTCCTTTTGCTGTGTATGTATTACATACTTTTTCCCACCCTAAGAAACCATTGTGTATTTGGTTCAATTGACCTTTTACAACGTATTCTGCCGCTTTTTTATTCGGGTCATTTGCAAGATATATTGCACCAGCCGCACCATCACCTAATTTGTCTTTAGAAAAATACATGGCAAGATTGTTACAAGCGAACTTCGAAGACTCACTTAAGGAAAGAGAATATTCAACACAGTAAGTTAAACCTTTTTTCAAGGTCATTTGATTCAATTCGATGGTAATATAAGAACGTTCACCAGCCGCTTTTCCGGGCTTATATGCCACGATACCTGCATAAACTTTACCCCCATTTTCGGTTGTTGGATCCTCTTTACCATAAATGTTTGCTGGTATTCCGACATCCGAACTACCATTTACGTGAAAAATATCAGCTTTTAGCTCTGTGGGTGAACTTACGCCTTTTTCTACGATATCAATGTTATTTACTTCTGTGACATCTTCACCTTTTACATCCTCAAAATCCATCTTGAGAATATCCTTAACATTCGTTTTTTTATTTTTTTGAGCGTTGCTCGTTGAAAAGGATACAATTGCCGCAAATGATAGGCAAACAAATCCAAAAGTTGTTCGGTTAAATTTCATAACTTTTTACTGTATTTATAAAAACTTTTACTTTTTCCGGATCAATATCAGGATAGACTCCGTGACCCAAATTTACAATATGTCTTTGACTTTTAAATGATTTTAATAATTTTCTTGTTTCCAATTCAATTATTTCTTGGGATCCATACAATACACATGGGTCCAAATTACCCTGCAATGTCTTCGTTTCGTGAACCAAACTTCGTGCCACGTCCATTGACATGTTCCAATCTATTCCTAATGTTGTACAAGGTAACTTTGCTAAAATTGGCAAAGAACCAATGGCGCCTTTTGAGAATACCGTAAATGGAACCGTAGAAATTGCCTCTGTAATTTGACGAATGTACTTTATTCCAAACTCCTCGTATTGCTCATCACCAAGAATTCCAGCCCAAGAATCGAATAATTGAAGTGCATCCGCTCCAGCTTCGATTTGCGCTTTCAAATAGGCAATGGTTACATTCGTTATTTCTTGTAATAATTCATGCGCTAAATCGGGTTGGGTATACAGCATTTTGCGCGATTCCGAAAAAGTTTTAGATCCTTTTCCTTCTACCATGTAACAGAGAATCGTCCAAGGTGCACCCGCAAACCCAATCAATGGAACACGTCCAGCTAAATCACGTTTCGTTAAGCGAATCGCTTCCATAACATAGGATAAACGATCGTTCACATCAATGTTTCGGTCTATAAACGATAGTTGCTCGCGAGAACGGATGGTTTTTTCAAACCAAGGTCCTTTCTGTTCAATCATCTCATACGTTAATCCCATTGCTTCGGGAACAACCAATATATCAGAGAAAATGATGGCCGCATCCACTCCAAGTAAGTCAACCGGTTGTATCGTTACTTCCGAGGCAAATTCTGGTGTTTCCACCAATTCTTTAAATCCAGATAATTTT
>CAIRMS010000335.1 GCA_903879765.1 uncultured Flavobacteriales bacterium | reverse complement strand
TTTCCTTCACCGCCAATTACTGCGTTCACTTCTTTCATTTTAGTGACAACATTCACTTCGCCTACAGCTGCTGCGGCGTAAGTCAAGCCACGTGCTTCAGTAATATCTCGTAATGCTCGCGTCGAAGATAAATTCGAAACCGTTGATCCTGGTGTGTGTTTCAGTACGTAATCAGCACAAGCAACTAACGTATATTCTTCACCGAACATGCTGCCATCCTCGCAAACCAAAGCTAAACGATCAACATCTGGATCGACTGTGATTCCGAAATCAGCATTTACTTCGAGTATTTTCGCGGATAAATCTGTCAAATGCTCCGGTAATGGCTCTGGATTGTGCGGGAAATGTCCAGTTGGATCACAGTACATTTCAGTAATCTTTGTTACGCCAAGTGCACGCAACATAGCAGGAACAAAAATCCCTCCTGTTGAATTTACGGCATCCACAACAATGTTAAAGTCTGCAGCGGCAATTGCGGCTTTGTCTACTAATGGCAAAGCTAAAATCGCATCAACATGTTTTTGAAGGTATGAATCATCATCACGAACCGTTCCTAAATCATCCACCTCCGCAAAAATAAAACGTTCTTGCTCTGCAATGGACAAAACTTCTTCGCCGTCTTTTCCGCTGATGAATTCACCTTTTTCGTTTAACAATTTCAAGGCATTCCATTGTTTAGGATTATGGCTTGCTGTTAAAATGATTCCACCTTGTGCATGTTCCAATGGAACAGCTACTTCAACCGTTGGCGTTGTTGAAAGTCCAAGGTTGATGACGTCAATTCCAAGTCCGATTAGGGTAGATACGACTAAATCCGAAATCATTGCGCCTGAAATACGTGCGTCACGTCCAATAACGACGCGAATTTTTTTTCCTGGATTTCTCTCCATCAACCATGATCCATATGCTGCTGCAAATTTCACTGCGTCGATTGGGGTTAAACCATTGTCCACAGTTCCACCAATGGTTCCACGGATACCAGATATTGATTTAATTAATGTCATGTGCTAAAGTTAAGCGAATTTCTTTTTGTTGGAGATCATTTGCAAGCAAGCTGCTGCTGCTTCGATTCCTTTGTTTCCATGTTTACCTCCGGCGCGATCAAGTGACTGTTGTTCGTTGTTATCGGTGAGCAAACAAAATGCGACCGGTTTGTTGGTTTTTAACATCACATCCATGATTCCTTGCGTTGTACCTGAACAGACAAAGTCGAAGTGACGTGTTTCTCCTTGAATTACAACACCAATGGCAATTGCACCATCAATATCACCACGATCGCAGAAATACTGAGCGCCCAATGGTAATTCAAAAGCACCAGGAACACGTTGAATGTGAATATTCGATTCTAAAACACCATTTTCAATGAGAGTAGCAATTGCGCCTTCCATCAAGCGATTGGTGATGTGGTCGTTCCAATCAGAAACAACAATGCCGATTTGGAAATCGGCACCATTGATTATATTTTCAGTTGAATACGAAGATAGATTTTTGTTGGCTGTCGCCATCGTCTTTCTTATTTAGTGCTCACACGAGCGATGTATTTTTCAATTCCGTTTTGTGATGCATAAGCAGGATAATCGTCACGAATGCGTGTGTAAAATCCAGAAGCATCTTCATTCTTTTTCAATTTCTCTGAAACTAGACCTGCTTTGAACAAATACATTGGCGTTGTCAATTCATTGTCTTGTGCGTCAGCTGCCTGTGTATAGAATTCAAGAGCTTTGTCATACTTTTTCATGTCTGAATAACAATCACCCTGTAAACCGATAGAGAAAACACTAATGTATGAATCGTCTATCGAAACACCTTCCAAATTTTTAATTGCTTTGCGGTAATCGCCATTTTTCATGTACTGTGTAGCTAAAAGGTATTGTCCAATTTCTCCACCCGTTTTTCCGTCATTGTTATTTACGAAAGGAACCAAAACTTTGATTGCTTGATCAGTTGAATCTTTAGAAATGTAGTTCATTGCAACCCACCATCCATCATTTGATTTCTCGTTTGCCGGAACCCAAATCATTTGGCGGTAAACAAAAAACAATAAAACAGCAGTTAATAATCCACCAACAATATATGTTCCTAATTTGAATTTTTTATTGTTGTTGAATTTAGCTTTTAATTCTTCTAAACTTAAATTTTCAATCATCAT
>CAIRMS010000334.1 GCA_903879765.1 uncultured Flavobacteriales bacterium | reverse complement strand
TACTTGGAATAAAAATGTGGGTGACGCCGTTAAAGCTGGCGAAGTTCTAGCGGAAATTGAGACGGACAAAGCAACCATGGAATTCGAGTCCTTCTACGATGGTGTATTATTACACATCGGAGTAGAAACAGGAAATGCTGCACCAGTGAATAGCGTATTAGCGATTATTGGTCAAGCTGGAGAAGACATTACTGCTTTATTAGCAAATGCAGGAGCAAATGCTCCCGGCGCAGCTGTTGAAGCACCAAAAACAGAAACAGCTCCTACCCCAGCTCCAGTTGCGAGTCCGGCAGCAAGTACACCTGCTCCAACTCCAGCACCAGCTGCGACAAGCGCTCCCATCGCGAACAATACAAATGGACGTGTTTTTGCATCTCCATTAGCGAAGAAATTAGCAAGCGAAAAAGGAATTGACATTCATTCCGTTGCTGGAACAGGTGAATGTGGACGCATCGTAAAACGTGATGTGGACCATTACACACCATACACACCGGCTGAAAGAACATTTGCAGCTGCCCCAAGTGGTGTTGAATCTTTCACTGATGAGCCAGTTAGTCAAATGCGTAAAACCATTGCTCGTCGTTTGGCGGAAAGCAAATTTACTGCGCCGCATTTCTATTTGACAATGGACATCAACATGGATCAAGCGATTGCTTCGCGTAAAGCGTTAAATAGCTTGGATGGAGTGAAAGTTTCATTCAACGATTTAGTTGTGAAAGCAGTAGCAATGGCCTTGAAACAAAATCCAGGTGTGAATAGTTCTTGGATGGGTGACTTTATCCGTCGCAACCAACACGTGCACATCGGTGTAGCGGTGGCTGTAGAAGATGGATTATTGGTTCCAGTGATTCGTCATGCAGACACCAAAGGATTGGTTCAAATCTCAGCTGAAGTACGTGAATTCGCTCAAAAAGCAAAAGATAAAAAACTACAACCAAGCGATTGGGAAGGAAATACCTTCACGATTTCAAACCTTGGAATGTTCGGAATTGAATCCTTCACGGCAATTGTGAATCCACCGGATAGCTGTATTTTGGCAATCGGAGGCATCAAAGAAGTTCCAGTTGTTAAAAACGGACAAGTTGTTCCAGGAAATGTGATGAAAGTCACTTTGTCTTGTGACCACCGTGTAGTAGATGGCGCAACAGGTTCTGGTTTCCTTCAAACGTTTAAAACGTACATGGAGAATCCAGCTGCGATGTTGTTATAATTCCTTCCTAAACGTCTTTTCCGATTGAATGCATGTCATTGTGGTTTTCCTCAATCTCATCTTTCACGCGTTGAATACTTTTGGTGAGAATTCGCACTTCTTGTGATGTGTATTTCGCCAACCAAAACCAACTATTATCTTCGTGATCAATAGCTAATGACATGTGATACAAGGTTTCAAAGTTATTGTTCAATAACCATTCTTGTGCTTTCGGGTTCCCTTCAGCGCCGTTTATCATCGCCATTAGGTGCGCGTAGCCATTTTCGATTAACCAATTTCGAGCTTCGTCTTTCAATAGAATCGCATAGGTGGCCATGTACAATTCTGGATATCCATTGTCTCGCAACCAATGCTGAAGATCCTCGTTTCCTTCTACCGCTTTTGCCCACGCAATAAAAACGAGCGATGGATAATTCACATCGTGCAGTGGAGCTGCGGAAATTTCTTTCTTCGTCGTTTCGGACTCCTTCTTTGAGGAACTGAACAATCTTCTTAACATCTCTTGATGGATTTGTTGTTAACTAGAAAAACCAAAGTGCTACAAAAATAGCGGTGATGACACAGATTAAATCAACCAATAACATCGTACCTAAAGCATAGCGTGTATTGCGGACATTAATCGATCCGAAATAAACAGCAATGACGTAAAACGTTGTTTCAGCGCTACATTGGAAAATACTGCTCAATCTACCCGCCAATGAATCTGGTCCGAAATTATTCATGGCATCCAACATGAATCCACGGGAACCACTGGAACTAAAAGGACGTAACAAAGCAACAGGCAAAGAATCGGTGATTTCTTTGGAAACTCCCACGAAATGAAATCCAGTCGCAATCCAATTACTGATGATCTCAAACAATCCACTATTTCTAAATAATGAAATTGCCGCTAACATCCCCAAAACATATGGAAAAATTGCCACTCCTGTGCTAACTCCGCTCTTCGCTCCTACCACAAATGAATCAAAAACGGTGGTTTCTTTTTCCTTGAATTTCTTCTCTTGTACAAAAGCAAAAATTAATGTAGCAACGATAATACCGAGTAAAAGAACACTTGAAAAGTTACTTGAAAAGAAATTCTTGCCAATCAAATCTAAACTATTCACATACATTAAAAGTCCAATGATTGCTGCAATAATTGATGACAAAGCGATCAATAGCGTCGCACTTTTAAATTCTATACGCTGTCTAATTCCAACAATGAAAAATGCAGCCAAGGTTCCAATGAGTGAGGTCACAATACACGGAAGCATGACATCCGCAGGATTCGCCGCATTTGCTGCCGCCCGATAACCAATAATGGATGTCGGGATTAGTGTCAGTCCGGCTGCGTGCAAACACAAGAACATAACTTGCGCATCAGAAGCTCGGTCTTTATCCGGATTGATTTCTTGCAAGCTTTGCATCGCTTTCAATCCAAACGGCGTCGCCGCGGAATCGAGTCCTAAGAAATTTGCGGAGAAATTCAAGGTCATATACGAAATAGACTCATGATTTTTCGGGACAGATGGAAATACCTTCACGAAAAACGGACTTAATCTTCGAGCCAATCGTTCCGTTGCTCCAGAATCAATCAATAATTGCATGATTCCACAGAAAAATGCCAAATAGGCCATCAAAGGCAGGATTAAATCAAACAAACTCGCTTTGCACGTTTCAAGTAATCCATCCGCTTTTTGCGTTCCCTTATAAATGAGAACTGTTTGATTCTTCATGACATAGGTTGTGTCAACGTCATCCGGATTCACATTCTGAACCAAGGAACCTTCGGGAGCAGCCTTCAATTTCTCCTGAAATCCACTTGAATAAGAACTCAAATACCTTTCTCCAGTAAGGATTGGATTGTCCTTTTTTCCGTTTAACACAAATTCAATAGAATACGAATTGGACAAGAAAAGTCCTGCGAAGACGAATAATACGGAGCTAATAAAGATAATTAGCCAAAATCTACTTAATACCATAAAACGAATATCCACAATTTTCCGACTCAAAGATTCATTTCGCGTAAAAAAGAATTAACACAGGTTATTGAATTACGTGAAAATGGACAAAATCAACTGAAGCAGTAAGATAGTATGTACTTTTGTCCAAACGAAAGATCAAGCATGAAAAAAGTATTCCATTCTTCACAAAGTCGCGGCCATGCGAACCATGGTTGGCTAAACGCAAAACACTCCTTTAGCTTTGCTCAATGGTACAATCCGGAGCGCATCAACTTTGGAGCACTGCGTGTATTAAACGATGATATTGTGGCGCCTTCAATGGGATTCGGCAAACATCCACACGACAATATGGAAATCATCACCATTCCATTGCGTGGGTCCTTGCGTCACCAAGACAGCATGGGATTCAGTGAAGTCGTAAAAGCTGGAGAAGTCCAAGTGATGTCCGCTGGAACAGGAATTTTTCACAGTGAAATGAACGCCAGCACACAAGATGACATTAATTTATTTCAAATATGGATTTTCCCAAATAAACAAGCAGTTACTCCTCGCTACGAGCAAAAGTCCTATGACTTAAAGGATACAGAACAATTTTTCTTACAGTTGGTTTCTCCAAATGCCAATCAAGAAGGTGTATGGATTCATCAAAACGCATGGATTCACCTCGTTAGCATGGAAGAAAACACCACACTTACCTATACCATCAAAGGAGAAGGCAACGGCGCTTACTTCATGAACATCGATGGGACATTTGAAATCGAACAAGAACGTTTAAACGAACGCGATGCAATTGGGATTTGGGACACAAAAGAAATTGTCGTTCAAAATAAACAAAAAGGACAGATGCTAGTTATAGAAGTACCAATGATATTTTAGACATGAAACAGATAATAGAGGATTTAAACTGGAGATATGCTACCAAGCAATTCGACGCAAGCAAAAAATTGACAAACGAGCAATTGGAAACCATCAAGGAATCATTGAGATTGACTCCATCTGCTTATGGCATTCAACCGTTAAAGTTTATTTTCGTTTCTAGTCCAGCATTGAGAGAGGAAATCAAAGAAATCGCCTTTAACCAAGGACAAGTTGTCGACGCCTCTCACCTATTGATCATTTGTTCTTACAAATCAATTGATGAGTCTTACCTAGACGCTCACGTGGATTTAGTCACTGGAATTCGCAATACTCCAGCCGATAGAGCTGCTGGATTCGGTGAGTTTTTAAAGAAAAACATTTTGAAAATGCCGGATAGTGACATAGAACCATGGAACGTTCATCAAGCGTACATTGCGCTGGGTCAAGTTCTTCACACCTGTGCGAGCATGCGCGTGGACGCAACACCAATGGAAGGATTTAATGCGAAAAAACTAGATGAACTAATAGGATTGGCTGATCAAAACCTCAAAAGTGTGTTGTTGTGTCCAATTGGATTTCGTTCTAACGAAGATAACTACCAACACCTCGCGAAGGTTCGAAAAACAAACGATCAACTATTTGAAACCATTTAGTTTATTCACATTTTTACGTGAATAAAAAGCTTAACTGATTTTAGCTCTAGACGTCACCTCAGCCTCAATTTTACTTATATTTGAGAATGGTGAGCTTAAAAAAATATTTTTTCCTTGTACTCCTTTCTTTTCTATGCACGAGTCTTTCATTGCATGGACAAGTAAAAATGAGCGCTGGCAATCGAATCGATTTAGAAAAAATACAACAGCAATTGATGCTGAACAAAGGTGAGGTGCATCCGGACCTCATTTCACGTTATCCTATTTACAACATAAACGGCACGTATTATTTGTCCTTTTTGGGTAAAATCTCGGAAGGTTTCGATGTTCCCGATTTGATCAAAAAACAATGGATCGTTGGGAAACCAATCTCAAATTTGGTCAGTATTAAAGTTCCGTTGAATAAAACGAATCAACTTTCAACGATAAAAGGATTAACCTACCTCGAGATTGCGTCTAAAATACACAACTCTTTAGACAAAGCAATTGTGGACATGCGTGCAGATAGTGTGCATCAAGGAATCGGACTTCCACAAGGATACTCCGGAAAGGATGTTTACATTGGCGTAACTGATTGGGGATTTGATTACACTTCTCCCGTATTTTACGATACAGCCATGCAACAATCACGCATTGTTGCCGCTTGGGATCAATACAAAACGAGCGGACCGCATCCACAAGGATTTGCGTATGGAACAGAATATTCAACCTGGAATGACTTATTGGCTGCAGGAAGTGATACAGCAAATATTTACTCGTATGCGACACATGGAACACATGTTTCGTGTATTGCTGGAGGTGCTGGCGCCGGAACGTCACACAAAGGAGTCGCTTTCGATGCAAACTTTTTGTTTGTGACCTTTTTAGTCGATGAAGCTGCGGTTTTAGATGCGTGGGAATGGATGTACCAAAAAGCACAAGCGGATGGAAAACGATTGGTCATCAATATGTCTTGGGGACTTTATCACTTTGGCACCTTGGATGGGACTTCCATCTTAAGTCAAGCGATTACGGCGTATACCGATTTAGGTGTTGTCTTTGCTAATTCAGGTGGAAACAACGGAAATGTCAATTTTCACATAAAAAAATCCTTCAACCAAGATCAGTTCAAGTCGCGCATTGAATTTTATTCCTATTCAGCCAATGCGAACATGTGGGGACAAAGCATTCATGCGTGGGGTGAGCCAGGGAATTCATTTGAAAATGGATTAATTGTTACCAATAATGCTGGAAGCACTTTAATTGAGAGTCCATTTTACAACACTGCAACCGTAACATCTTACATTGATTCCTTTTTGGTGACAGGCAATGACACCATTTGGTTTAACATCACTGCGGATGCTGCTCATCCATTAAATGGTCGTCCGCAAATGCGTTTGCGCGTGAAAAACACCAATACAGGCTTACGTGTACTCCTAAAATCGAAAGCAGAAACCGGAACCGTTCATTATTGGAACGTGACCGAACTTTCCAATGACGTTGGAAATTGGGGAATGCCCTTTTCATTTTCCTACGGAGGATCTATTTCAGGAGATAACTTAAATGGAATCAGCGAACCATCTTGTTCAGAAGATGTCATTAGTGTGGCAGCCTATTCCTCACAGTATTTGAGCGGAAGCGGAAATCCAATTGGTGGTGGAATTGCTTCTTTCTCTTCTGTTGGTCCACGCTACGACGGACAAATGAAGCCAGATATTGCAGCGCCTGGAGTGGCGGTAATTTCTGCTATGTCTTCCTTTACGGATGCGACCTTCTCTTCCGTTGATAACATCACTTTTAATAACAAAACCTATCACTTTGCGAAATTGTCCGGGACGTCCATGGCTTCACCGATGGTCGCAGGAGTTTCCGCCTTGATTCTAGAAGCAAATCCTTATTTGTCAGCAAGACAGGTGAAAGAAATCATCATGTTGACTGCTCGACAAGACAATTTAACGGGAATCATTCCTGCGGAAGGAAGTCCGATTTGGGGAGCAGGAAAAATCAATGCATATGCTGCAGTGAAATTGGCCCTACAAACGATGGGGATGGAAAATGTTCAACACGACATCGATTGGAACGTATATCCAAATCCCGTGATGAACGAATTGCATTTCACGATCGTTGAACTTCCAAAGACAACGGAGATCATCGACATGGAAGGAAATATCTATGAGAAGAACATCTACGATGGAAAAGTGTATGTTTCTGACCTTCCAGCGGGAACGTACTTCATTCGCTTGATCATCGATGGCAAAGTACAGCAAGAACGTTTTATCAAGCAATAAATGGACATTCGTCTCGCAACAGCAGTTGAATTACCGATTCTTGAATCCTTGGCGCGTGAAATTTGGCCGCATACCTATGCTGACATCATCACTACAGAACAAATGGACTTCATGTTGAACTGGATGTATTCCACGGAAACACTCATCACCCAACAGAAAGACGGACACGAATTTTACATTCTTCGGAAAGATTCTACGGATATTGGTTTTCTTGCGATTGAACAAGCAGGCGACGAATTAAAGGTCAACAAAGTGTACGTCCTACCAACCGCCCAAGGACTTGGCGCAGGTAAAAAACTCATGGAAAAAGCCATCGAACGCGCAAAAGCAAAACAGTGTACCTATATTTTCCTTCAAGTGAATCGCGCCAATAAAGCGAAGTTTTTTTACGACAAACTGGGATTCACTATCCGAAGAGAAGAGAAATTCGACATCGGACATGGCTTTTTCATGGATGATTATGTGATGGAGTTGAACGTATAGATAATCCCTGATATCAACTTCGAGTTTCATTCCCCAAGCACCAACACTTTCCCATTCGATTGATACCCCAAACTGGTAGAAAAGTGATACTGATATAAGCCGTAAGCAAATCCTTCAAAAGTATAATTTGCACTTGGGCCTTGCAGGGTCTTTTGGACCAATAGTCTGCCAGCACTATCATAAATACTCAAATTACCGGTTGAACCTTCAGCGATTTTCATTTCCAGGGAAGTGAACTGATTTCCTGATGCTGGATTCCCAAGAACGTGTAAATCTTCGAGTATAATCGTGCTCTGCGGTATAGTTGTACAAGCAGCTACCTCTTGCAGTGAGAAGTTATCGAATAAGCGAAAATCACGTGCCTCGTAGTTATTCCCATCAAAATACGCTTTATAGGTAATTTTGATGGAGTCGTACTCATGAAAATTCCCCAAAACAAAAGCTTTTTCTTCACCCGTTGCTTGAAAACAGACACTCACATGTTGCCAATTGGTGGTATCTGACAAGGGCTCTTGTTCTGACCAAACTTTATATCCAAAAGCTTGATAGTTTTTCACATCAACAATGGTGTCGTAAGACATAAGGACATCAAGGGCATTGGAATTTAGTGTACTTGCTTCCGATTTACTCATGTAAAAATCTAAACGATAGTATTTAGCATTTACTAGATTCTCTGATAAAAGTCCACCTGCATATTCCACTTGACATAAAAAACACGTATCATGGTAAAGTATTTGGCGGTCGTGCAGAAAAAGTCCAAAATAATTATCACCATCTACTGAGTTTTGATAACCTGATAAATAATTTTTGAACTGTACCAAATTGTTTGGAGAATAAATCTGGTGTATTTCCCCCATCTCGTGGATTCCACCAATTAGGGCAAATATCAAATAATACCTTTTGAAAATTATTGGTGTCCACCGCTAGCATTTCCTCCACTGAAGGATTCAGTATCAAATTTTCCTGAGCTTGCAAGGGAGCGAAAACCTGCAAAAAAAGGAAAAACAGTGTAAATCTAAAGTATGATAACTTGAAGTGTTTATTGAACTGAACCATATCTTATGATTAATTTCCTGTTAACAAAACTTTCCCATTCGATTGATACCCCAAACTGGTTGAAAAGTGATACTGATATAAACCGTAAGCAAATCCTTCAAAAGTATAAGTTGCAATTGGGCCTTGAAGGGTCTTTTGGACCAATAGTCTGCCAGCACTATCATAAATACTCAAATTACCGGTTGAACCTTCAGCAATTTTCATTTCCAGGGAAGTGAACTGATTTCCTGATGCTGGATTCCCAAGAACGTGTAAATCTTCGAGTAGAATCGTGCTCTGCGGTATCGTTGTACAAGCAGCAACCTCTTGCAGTGAGAAATTATCGAATAATCTAGTATCAAAGGTAATGTAATTATTACCATCAAAATAAGCTTTATAAGTGATTTTAATGGAATCATACTCATGAAAATTGCCTAAAGCAAAAGCTTTTTCCCCTCCCTTGGCTTGAAAACAGACACTTACGTGTTCCCAATTCGTTGTATCTGACATTGGCTCCTGTTCTGACCAAATTTTATAACCAAAAGCTGGGTAATTTTTCACGTCAATGATGGTATCATACAACATGAGTACATCCAGGGCATTTGAATTTAGCGAACTTTTGTCTGCTTTACTCAAGTAAAAATCAAAACGATAAGATTTCGCCTTTACAAGATTCTTAGACAAAAGACCTCCTGTATATTCCACTTGACAATAACAACATGAATCATCAAGTTGATTACGATCATGTATAATGAATCCAAAATAATTATTTCCATCATTTGAATATTGAAATCCAGAATTACTACTAGGAACTAGCCCTAATTTCTTTGAATAAAAGTCAACGGAATTGAAATCAATTGGACTCCACCAAGCACCACAAATTTTAAAAAAATCATCATTAATATCGTAAGTCGAATCACTGACCTCCTCCACCGACGGATTCAATATCAAATTACTTTGAGCATACAAAGGAGTGAAAACCTGCCAAAAAAGGAAAAACAGTGTGAATCTACAGTATGATGACTTGAAGTGTTTCATGGTTTCCTGATTGAAGTAGTACATCTATGAAGTACAGCCCTTTTGGTAAATTTAACTCAAATTGATTGGTTTCCAAATTATTAAACGAAAAAAGTTGCTGCCCGTGGGGTGCGAACACCTCAATTTTTTTTATTTCCTCTTCGGATCGAAGGTAGATTGGGCCATCAGATGGGTTTGGAGAAAGACTTATTTTTCGTTCAAGGGTTTCAATTAATTCTGGTTCAACTGCGCTACTTTTTTCAGAATAAGCACAATCGCCATACCAATCAATCATAGCCATGGCTTGATAAACCGCAGAACCATAATAGACAGGATCCAAACAAGCGATGTCCTTCAAAAACAAGGTGTCAGCCGAACTTAAAATACTGTCATTCATGCGGCGGTCTATGCGCAACTCTTGAACCTCTCTATTTCCATTATACAAAATACAGGCGCTATTGAGTGAACTGCAAAAATTAAATGCATTGTAATAATTCTGTTCCACCATGGCTACTTGCGTGTCATACAAACGTTTTGTTTGTGTTTGATTGTTGTCGTGAAAGGAAATAAATTGTTGGTAAATACTGTCTTCCGGGACGTTCAAATGCAAATAACTTGAATCTTCTTTGAAAAATGCATAACAAGCCTGAAGAACAAAATGCTGATTTTGGTAATTTAAACTGTCATATTGAAGATTTCCGCTTGCTATATCAAACCATTCTCTGTGTCTTTTTTCAACTAGAGTTTCAAGTATAAACAGAGTGTCTTTTGAAGTCAAACAGTAGTTTAATAAATTTGGTATACTATGATCAAACCAGGATAAAGGAGTGTTGAATGTTGAATTAATTGAAAATAATTCTGAATTCTGTGAATGATAGTAATGATTTATATGACTCATACTACCTGCCGTTCGATCTAAGAAAGTATTGTACCATTTATTATGAGCATCAAGACCTGGAGAATTTAGAATTACAGGGCTTCCTTGATCCGATATATCAGCGAGATACATTAAAAAGCCATTGCGATTTTTATTCATGGCATTACAGTGAACCCGAGATCCATGGCTATTACCAAAAGCATAGAAACCAACAGGGGTATTCGACATTTCATTCGAATAAACATATGCCGCAGGAGAGTTTGCAAGTTTGATGCCTTGCATTTTTGAGTTTGGAGCATTGATGCCTTGTTGACCAACCCATTCCACCGTATTAAATTTAATAGTGGGCAACATGCTGTTTTGGATTGATATTCCAATATAATTTTGTCCATAAATGGAATTAACATAGGTTGAGTTAAATAATATTCTAACGTCGTTTGTTAAAATTTTAGCACCCCTTATATTTAAACACCAAATACCAAGAGCAGTTTGTTTAATGGTATTATTTTCTATCAGAGTATTGGATTGAATTAAATTCGTTATACCTGAGGTATAAATTCCAACTCCAAATATTGGTGAAGGATTCACACCTGTAGAACTTGAGTTGATTGAATTGTTTGTAATGGTTACATTTCCCTTAGCATAGTTTTTCACATAAATTCCAAAGGAATTGACCAATGAAATTCCATTGATTTCATTATTGGTGATTTTCATCGTACATAAAGGATTTTCTTCCAATGAAACACCTCTTTTCCGCATGACACAAAAATAATTATTGCCAATTTCAGCATTCATTTTTTCCATTGATTTTATTCCAAAGTCACAACCTAGAAAATTGTTTCTATTCGTGTTTAAATTACCTACATATAAACTGTAATATGGCGGAAGTGGTGAATTTGCTATTCCTCTTGCGGAAATCGCACAGAATTCAGGTGTGGTTTGTGAGTTAGGTATGAATGGAATTTGGTAAATTTCCCAAAAATTATTTCTGTAGGAGTGGAGGTTAGATTTAGAACATTTAATTCCATAATGTAAGCGATGAAATAAATTCCCCTCATAATTTTGTTCGGTTCCGATGACAATTTCTCCAATTTGCGAAATTTCTATGCCAATATACGCCTGATTTTCATTTTGATGTGGAGCTAATAATGGATACCCTGGTGTGTCGCCAAAGTAACACCCCATAATTCGATCTGATGCATAGGATCCCAAATAATCATGAATTGATATTCCGGTATAATTATCGATAAATTTAGAATTGGTGATTTTGTAAATGGCACCATTCGCAATATTAATTCCTGTTTTTGCTGAAATAATGTTTGTTTGCCTAAGTAGAATTTGATTTGAAATATATTGAGCTTGGATTCCTCCCCACATTTCATTGCATTTGTTTGCTAAAGTTGAATTAACTATTGATAAAGTAAAACCATTGTTCAATTTAATAGTGGCATTTGGCGCTAATCGAATAAACGGACAATCAAAAAAGGAGATGTTTTGGTCAATTATCAAGTCATTATTTAAGAAAATCCATTTTGAAGTGGAAATGGAATTTGAACCTGCATTATAAATGGACGGATTTGCATTAATGAACGCAGAAAGTAATGTTGGAGATGAATAGCTTGTATTTATTGTTTGATTTGTAGCTAATGGTAATGAAATCGCTATTGGTAAATTCGGACCGTTATAATAATTAGTGGGTATTTGATTTTGTATATTATAGCTATTTACGCCAGTACTCACATAAGTGCGCACAAAATAAGGGATATCAGAAAGTTTTGTTTGACAACAAATCTGAATGGTATCAATTCCCTTGAAAAGACATCCATCATTCGTGCTTGCCGTTACTGAAACAATGATTGGACTTGTATTTGGCCAGTTGATTGGCTGTAATGTCGATGTACCCTGCCCCTGAAAAGTAACAACTGGACTGGTGGTCCATGTGATATTTTGATAGTTATTATTGTTAATAGATAGTACACTTGTTTCCAGTTCGCAAAGATAACTTGAACCTAAAATATTAATATTTTGAGGTGGATTGATGTTAAAAGTATCCTGACTAGAATAATAACTGTAAAAAGTAGTTGGGGGATTATTTGGTGTGGTTGCGTTAAATTGCCAATTAATTGGATTGCTGAACATTGATAAGTTCATAGTCAACCCAAAATCACCATTAGCTAATTGAGTTAATGGAAAGTTGTTCTGATTCACAACTAAAGTCGTACTAACCGTTGTAGTACAAGGTGCTTTAAACAGAAAAGTTATATTATTGCATGAATCAATACTAACGTATAAGGAATCTTTCACGACCAAAATAGTATCATTGTAAGTAGAAATTCCACATTTCCCTTTTACCATGTATTTAATGATATGTTGTCCTACCGAATTAAATGTGGTAGTCCATGCAACATTGTTGCATATCGTAAATGGACCTTGATCAATAGATACTTGGGTTATTGTATCGTAATCGCCAACCGCAGTCAATTGAAAAAGTTCGCCGAGACATATTGTAGAATCATAATTGGCAGATGCAGCCAATGTTGAATCGATGATGTTGAATTGAAAATAACTTTGACATGCACCTGTCCAAAGCGAATTATTTCCGGATGACCATGCTCCTGGAGGTGAATTCGTAAGTGAGGTGATTGTATCGATTGGATGTAGATAAGCTAAAAAAGAACCAGATTGATTAAATACAATGCAATACTCTTTGTGATCAATAGATGACGTAGAATTTGGGTATACTTGACCATTCGTAGAAAGCAAATTGAAACTATCTAAATAGCTTGGAGGGCCGGGAGGCACATCAATTGTTGAAAATTGTATACATACCGTATCACCTTTACAAAAGGTCAATCCATCGCAATAAAAATTATAATTTAATATAGAATCTTGAATCATTGTGCTTTCCATATCAAATTGACAGGTTTGAATGTTACCGTTTTGATCAGTAAAAAAGAAAAAACCATCAAAAATAGATTTCTCATTTAAACTTGCTTCCAAAGTGGAGGATCCTGTGGTAGCATAAGTCAAGCATAAAAAATACGTTTGCCCAATGTTCAAGGTGGTTTGAAATACGATTGGACTACCTAAGATAACAACCATATTAGCCTCCAAAACATTTAGGTTGTTACAATTTCCATTCATCAATTCAATGGATGAAATATTGGGGCCATTTTGATTTAAGACTGAATTAAAGTAAACCTGTTGAGATGTTGCAGTAAACTCTATGTAAGTCTTATTTTGATTTGGTAGAATATTAATGGATTGAAAATTATT
>CAIRMS010000333.1 GCA_903879765.1 uncultured Flavobacteriales bacterium | reverse complement strand
GAGGAATGGTGTTTTTAACATCACCTACAATCAATGGAAATAATTTCACCGTCGATGCGCGTGGTGCAAATGTCATTGGAAATACAGATTCTGAAGGAGCTGGTGGAGGTGGAGCTGGTGGGTATGTGCATTACATGTGTAGCAATACTACTTCTACAATGAATCTAGATCTTCGTGGTGGAAATGGAGGCAATATTTTTAGTACGTTGTGGTCCTCTGCATGTCATGGTCCAGGTGGCGGTGGCGGCGGTGGAGCAGTTTCCTATCAGCAGGCAGCAATTCCAGCAAACCTTACTAATTTGTTAGCAGGAGGGAATCCAGGAATGGTTTTGCATACAGGCCCTGCGTGCGCAGGGACATCGCATGGTGCGGTAGCTGGTGCTGCAGGAATACAAGTGTTCAATTTCCCTGTGCCGGCAGCTCCGATATTACCAAACTTGGGTCCAAATGTTTCGATTTGTTCGGGACAAACAATTACGCTTCAATCTACGAATACCTTTAATTCATATTTATGGAATAATGGTCAAACGACAGCAACGATTTCCATCAATTCACCAGGTGTTTATTGGGTAGATGTTCCAAGCGGTTGTTCGATTGCCCGAGATTCCATTGTTGTTGGATTAAGTAGTTTTCCTTTCAATATTGGTCCAGATATGACGATTTGCCAAGGTGATACCACAAACGTTCAATCTGTCGGTACTTTCACTTCTATTGCTTGGAATACTGGTTCTTCTTCCACTTCCATTCAAGTGAATGCTCCCGGTATTTATTCGGCAATTGCGACGAATGCGAATGGTTGTACTGAGCAAGATTCGATGGAAGTATTCCAGAATCCAACGGTTTATTTCGGATTTTCAGATTCCATTTGTACTGGTTCGACTTATATTTTCAATGGTCAGAGTTTGAATTTAGCTGGAACATACATCGACACCTTACAGAATATTCTAGGATGTGATTCCATAGTTACCTTACAATTGTCACTTGTTCAACCGAGTTCATCGAGTATTTCAGCTTCAATTTGCGCTGGAGATACGTATGATTTTAATGGACAATCACTATCTGTTGCCGGACAATATTCTGTGACCATTCCATCCGTGTTTGGCTGTGATTCAATTGTTCAATTGACGTTGACAGTGAATCCATTGCCTGTAGTAACTGTTCAGGATACGATGGTTTGTGTCAATACACCATTAACGTTATTTGCGAGTGGTGCATTGACCTATGTTTGGGATGTTCCTCAAAATCCAAATGGAAGCATTTCAGTTTCACCAGCACAAACTTCGGTGTACAACGTTTCTGGTATTGACGCGTTAGGGTGCGTTTCTACAGTAGCGTCTCTCACGGTTACAATAGATCAAACTCCAATACCAAATTTTTACATCGATCCAGATCAAGTGGAAATTGATAACCCAACGATTTCCATTTACAATGTTACGTCCGGAAATAATCAAAGTACTTGGGCCATCCAAGGTTCTTCCTTTGTGAATAATCAAAGTTCCTTTGAATATTCCTTGCCATTTCAAGAGGGAACTTATACTGTTCAATTAATCAGTGAAACAGCGTTAGGTTGTTCTGATTCACTGCAATTAACGGCTACCGTTAGCGATAATGTTGCGTTGTATGTACCAAATACGTTTACACCGGATGGCGAGGAGTTTAACACCGTTTTTCTACCCGTTTTCTCTACTGGATTTACGCCAATGAATTATCGTTTATCCATTTTTGATCGATGGGGTGGAACTATTTTTGAATCCGCTAATCACATGATAGGTTGGGATGGTCGTTTAGATTTCGTCATGTGTCCGGATGGGATCTATAACTATCAGATTCGTTACACGAAAAAAGATGGTGTAAGTCCAATTGTCATTGATGGACACGTGACATTATTGCGTTAAAAATTCATTTTGTGCGTCGGACATAAAGTGATGGAATACATCCTCTATTTGTAATTCCATTTGATCAAAAACAAGGTGTGCTGTGGGTAATTTGGTTTCGAAAGAAATACGTTTAGCTACTCCTTCACATGATTTCATTAAACCATATTTTGTTGGGTAATGGTTCATCCATTGATGCGTGCGAA
Organism: uncultured Flavobacteriales bacterium; assembly: GCA_903879765.1. Taxonomy (GTDB): domain Bacteria; phylum Bacteroidota; class Bacteroidia; order Flavobacteriales_D; family Crocinitomicaceae; genus UBA952. The sequence continues at coordinate 6,040 of CAIRMS010000333.1, read as the reverse complement.
GTTTGTGCATGAATTCAATGAATGTTTTAGGATAATGCTCCAGAAAATCCGTTTCATGTGTGTAAAAAGCGTCTAAAAAACGCGTGTATTCTGTTGAGTGAAAGTTTTCCCATTTCCGAGCAAGCAAATGGTCAAAAAATAAATCAACAGCAATGGGTCCAACTTTCGGAAGGTCTGACATCAAGTCGAATTTTAATTCCTTCACCAATGGATGATTGTCAATGTAAAAATCAATTCTTCGGTGTAATTTGATTCCCTGCTGAATCACATCGGGAAAGTGTTGGTATTTCGATCCACGTGCAAAGTCACCAAAGAGATTCGCTAGCATCAACTCTTTGTCATTTCCTGAGAGGTAAAGGTGTCCTAAAAAATTCATGGAAAAAAAAATCCTGCCGAAGCAGGACTCATTTAATATTCATCTTCGTTAAAGAGAAAATCTTCTCTTGACGGATAATCAGGCCAGATTTCTTCGATGCTTTCGTACATATCACCTTCATCTTCTAGGTCTTGTAGGTTTTCTACAACTTCTAATGGAGCTCCGGTGCGAATGGCGAAATCAATTAATTCCTCTTTCGTTGCTGGCCATGGAGCATCTTCTAAATAAGAAGCTAGTTCTAAAGTCCAATACATAAGTCTTTGTTTTAGGTGTTAATTTTGGCAAAAGTAATTTTTATTTCCAATAAAGCAAATTAAAAATGAAAACTATGCAATAAAGCAACCGTAATTTAATATCGGGGTTTCCATTCTTGTTCCTTAATTCCGAGTTCTTGGGCGATGATTCTCCCTAAAACGAACATGTAATCACTTAATCTATTTAAATAGGTAATCACAAGCGGAGCAACAAAATCATGTTCATCTAGCGTTACAACCAATCGTTCCGTTCGACGACATACGCAGCGACAAACATGTATGTGTCCAACGAAAGGATGTCCACCAGGTAAAACAAAACTTGTTAATTCAGGAAGTTTTTCTTCCATTTCATCCATCCAATCTTCCAATCTTTCCACATCAGACTCTAAAAGGTCTGGAATTTTCATGTTGGATTTTTCCGGATCAGAGGCTAAACTCGAGCCAATCGTAAATAAACGGTCTTGTATTTCGATGAGTTGTTGAACGGCTGTATTGTTGATGTCGAAAGAGCGAATCAATCCAACGTAGGAATTAAGTTCATCTACTGTTCCGTACGCTTCAATGCGCAATTCTCCTTTTGAAACACGTGTTCCTCCGATTAATCCGGTATGACCTTGATCGCCTTTTTTAGTATATATTTTCATCGTATCGTACTTAATATTATATTCAGTTCCTCTTCTGTATGAAAGAAAGAAAGGATCTTCATCATGACGCCATCCACAATGGAATCTGGACAAGAAGCACCAGAGGTAAGGATGATGCGCTGATTCGATTCTGAGCTTAGAAACTTAGAATCGCATATCGTTTTGGTGTGAATGTCAAACGAACGAATGTGCTCTTTTGAACGAATCTCACTTTCGTCTTTAATAAAATAACATGGAAACTTTTGTTCGAGTAACTCGACAAGATGACTGGTATTTGAGCTGTTGTATCCTCCAACGACGATGGCCATATCTGCGTCCGTTTCCATCAATGAAAGTGTAGCGGTTTGATTGTCATTCGTCGCATAACATAGTGTATCTCTTGTATCAGCAATGTGTTCTTTGATGACATCTGTCCCGTATTTCAGCAACATGACTTCACGTAAATAGAGCGCGATTTCTTGCGTTTCACTAGCGAGCATGGTGGTTTGATTAACTACACCAATTTTTGTCAAATCAAGCGTTGCGTCGAATCCAGGTGAGTATTTTCCGTTAAAAACAGCTTCAAAGGTAGAGGAGTCTAACTTTCCGAGGATGAAATCTCCAAGTATTTTCGCTTCTTCAATGTCTTTTACGATTAAGGATGGAGCATTTTTTGAACTATGTGAAAAAGTAGCGCGCGTTTCTTCGTGCTTGTGTTTTCCATGAATTATAATCGTGTGGTTTGTCTCACCGAGTTTTTCGGATCGATTCCAAACTTTTTCTACGAACGGACAAGTCGTATTGTATGTTGAAATATCTACGCCGATGTTCTTTAGTTTCTCCTCGATTTCTAAAGTCGTTCCGAAGGCAGGAATAATGACAAGGTCTTCCTTGGTTAAATTTTCAAAGGGAATTAATTGATTTCCTTCTGTGTCTTGTAAAAATTGAAGTCCATGACTAATAAGGTCTTCATTTACTGCTGGATTGTGAATCATTTGACTCAATAGAAAAATCCGTTTTCCGGGATTCTCGTGAATGGCTTTGTAACTTTTTTCAATGGCATTTTCGACACCATAGCAGAAACCAAAATGTCGTGCGATAACGAAGGTGACTTTGCCTAACTGTAGTTCTGTTGGACTAAAATCTTTCTTGCGTGGATCAGCCAATTTACGTTGTGCCTTCACTTTTGAAATGATGTGCGAACGGTAAAAAGCTGGGACTTCGAATTGTTTCATAACTTTAGTTCAACGAATGAATCAAGAATTGGTTCATTTGCGTTTATACATTTTTTCGTAACGTTCAATCCAATTTTGAACAGACATTTTCTGTGCCAATTCACCGATTAAATCGTAGGGAATTTCTTGTCCATGTTTGAAGCGAATGCACGATTTCCCCATATCTAATTTCTTTGAGCTATGTTTTGGGTATTCAGCAACAAACCAATTCATTAAGTTCTCATCGCTGTAAATTCCCATGTGGTAAACTGCAATGAAATTTTTCTGACAGGCAATCGTTAAAAAGGGAAGGGGTAGTTTTGGTGCACAATGGTAACCATTGGGATAAATGGCATGTGGAACAACATATCCAACCATTCCGTAACTTTCCGTTTCCTCAAATCCATCGGGAAGATTCTCACGAAGAACCTCCATTAATCGAATGAATTTGTCTCGATGCTCTGTTGGAATATTCGCTATGTATTGCTCAATAAACATGTATTAACTATTTGTTCGTCCCGGATAAACCTGTAAAGCGACACGTAAACATTCTACCGCTTTTTTCAATGAATCCTGGTTTAATACGTAGGCGATTCTCGCTTCTTGTTTTCCTGCTCCTGGAGTAGAGTAGAATCCATTTGCTGGAGCCATCATCACAGTCTGACCTTCGAAATCAAAATCTTCCAATAACCATTGACAGAATTTTTCAGCATCATCGACCGGGAATTTAGCTACACAGTAAAACGCACCGCTCGGTTTTGGACAGAAGACCCCAGGGATACTATTGAGGCCATCTACCATGATGTTTCTTCTAGCGACGTATTCACTCACAACATCATCGAAATAGGATTGTGGCGTATCTAAAGCAGCTTCAGCAGCAATTTGATCAACAGTTGGCGGAGATAAGCGCGCTTGTCCAAATTTCAAAGCAGCAGCCATGACTTCCTTGTTTTTAGTAATCAAGGCGCCAATTCTCGCTCCACACATGGAATAACGTTTCGAAACGGAATCAATCATGATCACGTTTTCTTCTATTCCTTTTAAATTCATCACAGAGAAAGGAATCGCACCATCGTAGCAAAACTCACGGTACACTTCATCTGCAAATAAATATAGGTCATGTTTCAAAACGATTTCTCTTAATTGCTCCAATTCTTCTTGAGAATATAAGTAACCCGTTGGGTTTCCCGGATTACAAATAACGATAGCTCTCGTTTTTGCAGTGATTTTCTTTTCAATTTCTTCTACCGGAGGAAGGGCGAATCCAGATTCAATGGAGGAAGCAACTGGAACGACGTTTAGTCCTGCGGTAACTGCGAATCCATTGTAATTTGCGTAGAATGGTTCAGGAATGATGACTTCATCTCCTGGATCACAGGTACACATAAATCCAAAAATCAATGCTTCTGATCCACCTGTTGTGATAAGAATGTCTTCGCTGTTTACAGGGATGCCACTTTTTTGGTAAGACAAGGCCAGTTTATTTCGGTAGCTTTCAAATCCTGCCGAGTGACTGTATTCTAAAACTTTACGGTCCAAATTATGGATGGCGTTCAATGCTGTTTCAGGCGTTTCAATGTCCGGCTGACCAATATTTAAATGATAAACAATTTTACCTGCTTTCTTTGCTGTTTCAGCATATGGAACAAGTTTGCGAATCGGTGAAGCTGGCATCTGAATGGCCTTATCGGAAATTTTTGGCATGTGTATGTTTTTGTTGATTCAAAATTAATCATTCTTCTTTAATAGCGTGTCCAATCATTGACCAAAACACTCGACTTTTGCAGGGCATCGCTTGAGAAACACGAATCCTCCTTTGGCGCCAATTTGTTTTAATTCGGGGTAGTTGGTCATGAATTCATCGCGTTGCTGTATTTTAACGACAAAATAAGCCGGCTTCAACAAGAATCCGGTGGCGATTTTCTGCTCATTTAACGTTGCCTCATTTCCAGGTTGTGTATTCCCATAAAACAAATGCGCGTAGGATTTGAATCCAAGTGTTGTGAAGTAAGCATTCTCATTTTGATGTCTCTTGTAAAAATCAATGGCTGCGCCTTGTGAAATATCTTCGATTTTCGGAACGACACATGCATTGATGCTGACCAAACTGATGATGATGCCAGTCCCAAGATAAAGGAAGTATTTGATGTAAATATCTTTACGTAAGTAATTGAAAGATATAACGATGGTTGATATCAATAAAACAAATGGTATAAGTTGAGCAAAGGACCAACTATACGATTCTTTCATGGCTTGAACAGCAAATGGGTCTTTCACTTCGATGTTGTCTAAAATCAGCTGAGTGTGTCCCACTAGGTAGCCTAAAACCCCAAAAACAAGTGCTAATAAAACCAGAAAAGAAAGGATGAAATAATGAATGCGTTTATTCGTTTCAAAACCATTTTCCCATTGATGAATCACAAATCGGGCACCGAAATAGGTGATAGGGAAATAACAAAAACTAGAATAATGGACAATTTTCGTCTTGACAATGGAAAACAGAATCAAGGTAAACCAGAGCATTCCATGCATGATGATGTCCAAGCTCGTGCGTTTGATTTCTTTGTTTCTCAAGTATCCAATGAGAAAGAAGGATGCTGGAAAAACACCAAAAAGTAAAATAACCCAATGGTAATAAAGTGGTCCACCGTGTCCCGCATCTTGCGTTTGGAACAAGCGTACTTGATATGTAATGAATTCCTGAATAATTTCCTGATGTCCAGTTGCAAACAACAGTATAAACCACAGTGAGCCAATAAACAAAGTCGTCAAAAGGAAAAGGACTATTTTACCAAATGACGGAAAATCTTTGAAGCGATTATATAGGAAATAAACGGCAAATGCTCCACCAATTAACAAGAGCGCAACGGGTCCTTTTGTTAAGATGGCAAGTCCAATAAATACTCCTGACAGCATAAAATTTCGTAATGTTTTGTCATGGCTTCCTTTGTAGAAATAAATGATTCCATTAAAAATAAAGAAGTTAAACCAAGGGTCAATGATGCCAGAGTTGAAATACAAGAATGGTAGAATCGAGCAGGCGTAAAGTGCGCTCCAAGCGATGCCAAATTTCTCGCCAAAAAATTCTTTTCCAAAACGATACAAGGCCAATAATGTAAAAACCGCAGCGATGACATTGGGAAATCGTGCAGCAAATTCATTGATTCCAAAAACAAGCATCGATAAGGCTTGCATCCAAATAAATAACGGTGGTTTCTCCCAGAATGCTTGAAAGTTAATGGTGACATTGAAGTAATCTTTGGAAACAATCATTTCTCTCGCACATTCAGCAAAATTCACTTCGTCCCAATCAAACAATGCGGATAATCCAATGGTTGGAATGCAAGCAAGAAAGACAAACAGTACAATAAACCAATGGAAGTATTTTGTCATGTGCTATTTGTTAAGTGGCTGGTCTAAATGAAGCCATTTGGATTGGAGAAAAACCTGTGTGTATTTCATGCAAAGAAATCCAATCAGGGCACCTGCGAACATGTCTTCAAAATAGTGTTGTGAAAGATAAACTCGCGTAAAAGCAAAGAAAAGAGCTCCGATGAAGCAAAGGATTTGGGT
>CAIRMS010000332.1 GCA_903879765.1 uncultured Flavobacteriales bacterium | reverse complement strand
TCACGGATGAGGTTACGGTAATGAAGTTAGATTATAATGACTGTGAGGTAATGAGAATAACTAAAAGTTGTGGACCTAAACCGAGAGACCATAAAATGAGATGTTATGAGGAGTATTGTGAGTACATCACTCATCCTGATCCAACATATTCTTATTGGAGTAATCCGGTAATAGAATATTATTTTTGCTGGATGGGTCCGAAACCGATTACAGCCCTGACTGAAGACGACTTAGTTTTTAATCACAAATGTCGTGCGAAAGACTTAGTTTGTGATTTAGGTGAGATAGTAGTAATTTGGAAAAAGGAAACCATTCATGAATGCCCATTCTTAAATGTCACATACGCATTGCTGATGTTAGACGAAGATTTTGAGACAAATGCGGTGCTAGTAGATAGAAACGATCAGCTTGCGTTTAGAATATTGAATAAGGTAACGTATTGTGGCTTGGAAATGTGGGAAGCTTCAAATGGTGTGTTTCTAGTGTTTTACATAGAAAAATTAGAAAAATTAGAATTAGATCAATTTGTCAGAAGTGCCGACACGAAAGGCTTAGAGGATCTGACTTTGGCGGATATTGATTTCAGAGTAATCTCGCAACAGCACAACTCTGATAGAGTTTCTAGGTATGCTTGTTTAAATTTTCAAAACATTTTAAAAGTTTTTAGATACACGGAAAACAGATTTATGCGAACGACGGATCACGAAGAGCAACAATTAATAGTGTATGCGATAGATGGACAAATTTACAGACCACTTTGCATCCCAATTAAAAAGGTAACAGTCATTCCAACCACGGGACAGTGTTGTGATTATATAAAAGTAAGATTTGAGCGATCCGGGGTAAAAATTGTAGGTTTTTTAACCGAGGATCGAATATTGACTGTTGCAGCTACGCAAAAAACGTGCAGCGATAATGTTAAATATGTAAAAGTAGGAGAAAAAACAATCATTGGAATTGGCCAAAGGCAGTCTGTGGTGAATACTAGTTCTATTAATTTCGCAAAAATTTCGTTTGCAGATTCGCGTTTAGACATTAATATAACACATTTTAAGCCGTTATTGAATGGCGTTGATGTTTTTACACCCATGCTGGAGATGAGGGACATGGTTATTGACACTGATGGAACGCAATTTAAAGCGTTTAAGAATGATGTGAAGGAAAATAGTAAGGCGCTTGAAAAGGTAGGTGAAGAAATTTCATCTTTATGGGCGACATTTACGAAAGGAATAGGCACGGTCGTAATCATTTTAGTAACGATAATAATTGGTGTAGCTAGTTTCACGCTGATTATGGGTTGTTGTATTAAGAAACTGAACGAGAGACAGAATATAACGTTTTCTGGTATAGGAGTAGAGACGAATACAAGCCAAGAAAATTGTAAAAAATCGATATTGAATTTTTTCAGAAAATTGTGTCTTGGTAAGAAAAATTCTAAAAATTCTAAAGTTTTATTTAAGAAAACAAATGAAGACAGCGATGCAGTGGAATTGACCGAGATCGGATTTATTTATCCAACGATAACAAAAAGTATCGATTCAAAAACAATTACGGAGGAATTAAGCGAAATTGAGCAAAAATCGCCGACTGGAAAATTGAGGTTGAAAAAAGAATCAAAATGAAACTAAAAACAACGGCGAATAGATAAATTTTAAACATTTTAATTTTTATGAATTTATAATTTTTATTTGATCTTAAAGGTTTGCATATATAGGAGTAATTAAATTTAGTTCACCATAATTCGCGATTCGGTTTCAGTGCCTCCAGTTGGGGTGAATTTTAAGCGTCGATCCCCAAATCGAAACCGGATGCGCTCGGAAGCATTGCCGAAAATCGCATTGATTTGGCGTACTTCGTACCATGCCCTTAGTCTTCACTGGATAAAAC
>CAIRMS010000331.1 GCA_903879765.1 uncultured Flavobacteriales bacterium | reverse complement strand
GCAACATTAACCGCCGTTGGATCACCGGCTAACCAAGGTACTTACCTCTGGAGTAACTCTTCATCCTCAGCGAGTATCAATGTTAATCCTAGTGCTTCTGCTACCTACACGGTTACCTACACAGTAAATAACTGTCCTAGTAATATTGAGTATGCTACCGTTACGGTAAATCCCGTTTTCAACTCCAGTAGCAATTTAGACATCTGCCAAGGTTCAACGACGCAGTTTTATGGACAAACCTTATCCACATCGGGTACATACACGCATACACTACAGGCTGTCAATGGATGTGATTCGATTGTAACATTGAACTTGACTGTCAATCCAAGCTTCAATTCTAGCGCCAATTTAAGCATTTGTCAAGGTTCAAGCATTCAGTTTAATGGACAAACACTTTCCACCGCAGGTGTTTATACACAAACCTTTCAATCTGTAGTTGGATGTGATTCGATTGTCACATTGACCTTAACCGTGAATCCTGTTTTCAGCTCAAGTAGTTCTTTAACCATTTGCCAAGGCGCAACGACGCAGTTTCATGGTCAAACTTTATCGGCATCAGGAACATATACGCATACCCTGCAAGCAGTCAATGGATGTGATTCCATTGTTACATTGAATTTAACGGTGCTTTCATCCTCCACTACTGCATTTTCATCAAGTATTATTCAAGGAAATGTTAGTTGCCAAGGAGATGCTTCAGGTTTCATACAATTAGCAGTGAGCGGCGGTATTCCTTCCTACAATTACCTCTGGTCAAATGGCGCAACCACAGAGGATCTGACTAATTTATCAGCGGGAAGTTACAGCGTCTTAATTACAGATGCAAATGGTTGTTCAATAACCAATCAAACAATCATCACGGAACCTACATCGGCATTAAGCATTAATGGAAATCAAACCAATGTTGGTTGTTTTGGTGGGAATAACGGTAGCATTAGCATCAGTGCGCAAGGTGGTACACCAAGTTATGATTACCTGTGGAATAATGGTCAAACCACCTCTACCATCAATGGATTATCCATCGGAACGTATACCGTTTTGGTCACCGATAATTTAAATTGTAGTACCTCAATGAACTTTACCATTAGTCAACCATTTGGTGAAATGGGATTGACTAGTACAGTTATCAATACATCGTGTTTAAACGCTTCAACTGGATCTATTGATTTAAGTATTTTGAACGGTACACCGACTTATAACTATAGTTGGAGTAACGGCGCTACGACAGAGGACATCAGCAGCCTTCCTTCGGGGGATTACACAGTCACAGTTACAGATGCGCTTGGTTGTGCCATTAATTCAACAGTAACGGTTGAGGATCCAATTAATCCGATGATTGTCACACCAACAGTAAGCAATTTGAACTGTAATGGTGGTAGTGATGCATTCATCAGCCTCGCGATCAGTGGAGGAGTTTCTCCTTATGATATTTTATGGGATAATGGCGAAACCTTACCTGTAATCGATTCATTAAGCGCTGGAAACTATAATGTAATGGTAAGTGACGATCAAGGATGTCAAACGCCGTTGAGTTTTACCATAGCTCAACCTGCACCAATTGTTGCCAGTTTCAATCCAAGTGTTACTTCGGGCTGTTCACCTTTGACGGTTACTTTTACAAACACAAGTACTGGACCATTCACGAATTATTCGTGGAATTTCGGAAATGGATCAACTTCAAGCGCTGCAAATGGTTCAATCACATTCACACAGCCAAGTTGTTATAACGTTAGTTTGATTGTATCCAACGCAGCCGGATGTGCTGACACATTAAGTGCAGATAGTTTAATTTGTGTCTTCGCTGGTCCAAATGCAAGTTTTGTTACGAGTTCTGGGGGAATAGACTTTTACTCAGGACAATTGGCCTTGCAAAATACGTCAGATGGAGCAATTAGCGATTATCAATGGAGTTTCGGAGATGGAAGTCCGAATTCAAGTTTGGAAAATCCCATTCATTATTACCCTGAGGAACAAGTTGGAACTTATTTAGTCATATTATCCGTTATCGACACGAATGGATGCGTTGACACGACTTCCTACCTATTTTCACTGGTTGAAAATCTAAGTGTTTACGTACCAAATACCATCACGATAAATGATGACAACATCAATGAAGTGTTTTTACCTGTGTTTTCAAATGTGGACATCCTTCAATCGTATCAATTAGAAATCTTTAATCGTTGGGGAGAATTGATTTGGGAGACAGATATTGTTTCAAAAGGTTGGAACGGACGGTATAAAGGTAATAAGGACGTTCAAATTGGTACGTATACCTGGAAAATTCAATATACCGATAATGCTTTTGTTTCCCGCATAATGCTTGGACATGTGAATGTCATACGTTAACCATATACAGGTGAAAATTCGCCTAACATTGTGTCTTCACATGCTTCGAAAGAAGTAATAATGGCGTAAAAACTTCTAAAAACGACTAACTGAAAATAAGAAGGGCCTCAAATGAGTCAAAACAAAGGTTTCATTCTTGATTTGAATCAAATCCAAACGTAGGTTTCACTAATTATTTTTAACTTCGAGCGAAATAGAAAGAAAAGAATATATGGACAAGTTAACGTTTGAAGTAAATGATTCTGTCATTCGCATTGTAGGTATTTTTGAATCTTCAAAACCAAGTAAGTTAGCGAACGATTTCGTTAAGCATG
>CAIRMS010000330.1 GCA_903879765.1 uncultured Flavobacteriales bacterium | reverse complement strand
TTTACAAGCAGAATTTGAATAAATTTAACTCCACTTACAGAAGCGTAAAAGGATAAATATGGCGGGAAAACCGATTCGATTAGGAAAAGCAGCAGGAGAACTCAATGTTGGACTACCAACCTTGGTAGAGTTCTTAGAGTCTAAAGGAATTAAAATTGATTCCAACCCAAACACGCGTTTGGAACAGGATCATTTTGAACTTTTATGTCAGGAATTTGCAGCTGATCAGTCTATGAAAGAGCAGTCTAAGGCTTCCTCTCGTAGAGAAAAACGTGAGTCTGTCACCTTGAGCGATAAGCCGGCAGATACACCAAAAATAGCTAGTTCATCTGAGGATGAAGACGAAGGTGATGCCATAAATTTAGAGGAAATAAAACGTCAAGTTTTTGCCGCTGAAAAACCAGTTGTGGTCGCTCGAGAGGAGCCAAAAGCTTCTGAAGTTGCCAAAGAAATTGATCACACTCCGGAAATTACTCCCGTGGAAAGTAATCACGTCAATGTGATTGGAAAAATTGATCTTTCTGCAATCAATCAACGCACACGTCCGGACAAAAGAAAAGAAGAGCCTGCACAGAAAGCAAAACCTGCCCAAAGTCAAGCTCCTGTCAATACTCCAAAGCCGGAAGAAAAACCAAAGGCTCCAGTTGATGAACCAAAAGTGGAGGAAAAAACAGTAGCACCAGAAATCGAAACAATTCGTTTCGAACGTCAAGTGTTAAGCGGACCAACAGTTTTAGGAAAAATTGAATTACCAGTCGAAAGACCAAGGAATCCAGTGGCATCCTCGAATGATGATGCAAAAAGAAAGCGTAAACGCATTAAAAAGGTGGAAACACCAACGCCAAATACAACTCCAGGCGCGAATAATAACAGACCAGGAAACAATAACCGCCCTGGTGGAAATAATCCAGCAAACGCAGGTAAAGGTCCGAGAGCGGATAAACCAGAAATTTCTGCAACGGATATTCAAAAAGAAATCAAGGATACGTTAGCGAGACTATCGAATCAAGGTGGTAAATCGAAAGCATCCAAAAATAGACGATTAAAAAGAGATAATTTCCAACAACGTCGCCAAGAGGAAATGGCTGCAGCGGAGTTGGAAGATAAAATCTTGAAATTAACAGAATTCGTTACGGTTTCTGAATTAGCATCCATGATGAGCGTACAGCCAACACAGGTTATCTCTGTGTGTATGTCCTTGGGGATCTTTGCTTCCATCAACCAACGTTTAGATGCGGAAACAATTCACATTGTTGCCGATGAGTTTGGTTTCGAAACAGAGTTCGTTAGTGCAGAAGTTCAAGATGCTATTCAAACAGTAGAAGATAAACCGGAAGACTTAATTAGTCGTCCACCAATTATTACCGTAATGGGTCACGTTGACCACGGTAAAACATCGCTTCTTGATAGAATTCGTAATGCAAATGTTACGGATGGTGAAGCAGGTGGAATTACACAGCACATTGGAGCATATTCAGTTACGTTAAAGGATGGACGCAAAATGACCTTCCTAGATACACCAGGTCACGAGGCGTTTACCGCCATGCGTGCTCGTGGTGCTCAAGTAACGGATGTTGCGATTATCATTGTTGCAGCGGATGACGACGTCATGCCACAAACGAAAGAGGCGATTTCGCATGCGCAAGCAGCGAATGTGCCAATGATCTTTGCCATTAATAAAATTGATAAACCAGGTGCAAATCCGGATCGAATTAGAGAACAATTATCTGCTATGAATATCTTGGTGGAAGATTGGGGTGGTAAATACCAGGTTCAAGAGATTTCAGCAAAACAAAATTTAAACATCGATGCATTGTTGGATAAGGTTCTTTTAGAAGCCGAATTGCTTGAATTAAAAGCGAATCCAAATAAAAATGCCATAGGAACAGTAATCGAATCTTCTTTGGATAAAGGAAAAGGTTACGTGACAAATATGCTTGTTGAATCTGGAACAATGCGCGTTGGTGATGTTGTGCTTGTTGGACGTTACTTCGGTAAAGTTCGTGCGATGCATGACGAACAAGGTGTTGCTTTGAAAGAAGCTGGCCCAGCTTGTCCAGTATCCGTACTAGGGATTGGTGGCGCTCCAAACGCAGGGGATAAATTTAACATCCTTGATGACGAAAAAGAAGCGAAATCAATTGCCTTGAAAAGAGAACAATTATACCGCGAACAAGGTCTTCGTACAACGAAACATATTACCTTGGATGAGATCGGTCGTCGTTTGGCAATTGGAGACTTTAAAGAATTAAACATCATCGTTAAAGGTGACGTGGATGGTTCGATTGAAGCCCTTTCTGATGCGTTACAAAACTTATCTACAGAGGAAATCCAAGTGAATATTATCCTCAAAGGAGTTGGTGCCATTACTGAAGCTGACGTGAATTTAGCCTCCGCTTCTGATGCCATCATTATTGGATTCCAAGTGAGGCCATCATTAACAGCTAGAAAATTAGCTGATAGCGAGCAAATCGATATCCGTCTTTACTCAGTTATCTATAAAGCAATAGAAGAAATTAAAGCAGCAATGGAGGGAATGCTTTCTCCAGATATCGAAGAGAAAATTCTTGGATCTGCTGAAATTCGTGAAACATTCGACATTACGAAAGTGGGTACAATCGCTGGATGTTATGTCGTGGATGGAATCATCAAACGCTCGTCTAAAATCCGCGTAATTCGTGATGGAATTGTTGTCCATACAGGTTTATTAGGATCTCTTAAACGATTTAAAGATGACGTTCGTGAAGTGAAAAACAATTACGAATGTGGATTGAACATTGATAAATACGACGACATCAAAATTGGTGACATCGTTGAAGCTTACGAGGAAGTAGAAGTTGCAAGAAAATTGTAGTCTAATTCCAGTTAATGGTATTATTACTTGCTTTTTTGCGTAGCTTTGTGTTTCATCCAATAAAAGAAATCTTATGGGTAAGTTAGGACCAACAGAAATCATTCTTATTTTAGTGATCGTACTTTTGTTTTTCGGAGGTAAAAAAATTCCTGAATTAATGCGTGGACTTGGAAAAGGCGTAAAAGAATTCAAGGATGCTTCCAAAGGTGAAGTAGAAGAAACAAGCTCTTCAACAGAAATTAAAGCGGACGATAAATAAAAATCCATGCATCGTACAATTGGAGATGTTCGGCAATCCTTGCTTCAAGGTCAATCTGTTTTGTCTATTACGGAGTCATATCTGAAGAGAATAGAAGAACATGCCCATTTAAATGCATTTCTTGAGGTTTTTACGGATTCAGTTCGCGAAAACGCCAAATTAGTTGACGAAAAAGTGAAAAATGGCACCGCAGGACCACTTGCCGGTGTAGTCATTGGAATAAAAGACAATATTTGCTACAAAAACCACCGTGTAAGCGCCTCTTCTAAAATTTTAGAAGGATTCACTTCATTATATACTTCTACTGTTTTACAACGTTTAATCGATCAGGATGCAATCGTCATTGGACGCTTGAATTGTGATGAATTTGCCATGGGAAGTTCAAACGAAACTTCTGCTTTTGGCTCCGTTGAAAACAATTGGAAAGCAAATCATGTTCCAGGAGGTTCTTCTGGAGGAAGTGCTGTCGCTGCAAGTGCAAATTTGTGCACCATTACCCTTGGTAGTGATACCGGAGGTTCTGTGCGTCAACCAGCATCTTGGACCGGAACATATGGCTTAAAGCCAACATACGGCCGCATGAGCCGTAATGGATTAATTGCGTACGCATCATCGTTTGATCAAATCGGTTCCTTTACAAATTCAGCAGAAGATGCGAAGTTGATCTATGAATTAAGCGCCGGGGAAGACGAAATGGATGCAACAACATCCTCGAAAGAAGTGTTAAGTAAAACAACATCCTTCCCTGAAAAATTAAAAATCGGATTAATCAGTGAGTGCATTCATCACGAAGGATTAGATCCTGAAGTGCGTCAAAATTTAACGGAAATCATTCAAAAGTTAAAAGATGCCGGACACGAAGTGACAGAAGTAAGTTTTCCTTTCATGGATTACATGGTTCCAACGTATTACGTGTTAACGACAGCAGAAGCTTCTTCGAATCTTTCTCGCTTCGACGGAGTGCATTATGGTTACCGAAGTCAAGAAGCAAAAGGAGTAGAACAAACATATAAAAAGTCGCGTTCTGAAGGATTTGGA
>CAIRMS010000329.1 GCA_903879765.1 uncultured Flavobacteriales bacterium | reverse complement strand
TCCAATTCAAGTAATTACATGGGTTTTTACTTTTGGACTTTTTTTCGTGTTACTCTTCCCTCCTACCTTGAACGAATTGAGTCAAACCAATTTTCAAGGTATTCCAAACGAAATTTGGTGGAAAATTAGCTACGTTGTAATTGGAGTTACTTTTTTAACTTATTTACTCACCATCTTCGGTTTAAAATACTTGAGCGCTACCATTTCCAGTTCTTACATTTATACTCAACCGGTGATGGTCTTATTATTTACCTTTTTATTCGCCATCATTGGATGGTCCGAAGATTACCGAAGTACCATTACTTCGGAAAAGATTCTGTATATGTTCGTTATCTTTACAGGTGTTTACTTGACGTCTAAATCAACTTCCAAGAAATGAAAAAACTTCTTTTTTGCTATATTCTATTGAGTGTTTCCATCAGTTGGGGACAAAAAAAAATCATTGACAATGCTGCATACCCAGAATGGAAACGTTTGGAGAAACAGCAATTCAGCAAAAATGATAGTTGGATTACTTACGAAATCAATCCAATTGTAGGCGATGGCTACTTACATCGGTATGAAATAGCTAGCGGTAAACACGATTCACTGAAACGAGCGAAGGATGCACAACTTGATCCAAACGGACAATTTATCGCATGGAAAGTTATACCGGGATATGACACATTGCGTAATTGTGAATTAAACAAAGTGGACAAAAAAAAATGGCCCAAAGACAGCCTTTATATTTTCTTGACAGCAAACGATTCACTGATTAAAATCCCAAAATTAAAATCTTTTAAAGTGTGTGAAGACGCTTCCGTATTAGCCTATTTGTCAGAGGTGAGTCCCAAGTCAATGCCCGAAGTCAAAAAGAATTGGCTGCAAAAACATGGATTCCAAAAGGAAGAAAAACCGGTGGAGAAACCGAAAAGCGAGGGATATCAACTCTCAATTTGGACCACCACCAATACTTGGAAACAAACGAACGTCACAAAGTACTCCATGCCAAAAAACGGCAAATACGTCGCTATTGTTACACAACAAAAACTGAAAAATGATTCCTCGCAAGTTCGCATTTACGAGGTCGCAACGCAAACACTCATGAAAGAATTTGAGCGAAATACGGCGTGTGAGGCACCTGTGTGGAATGAAGACGGAACGCGTTTGGCATTTTTCTCTAGCTTGGATACCAATAAAGTAAAACAATTTGAGTTGAACGTTTACGACCTCGTTTCCAATCAAATGTGGGTTTTCGGTGACACACTATTACCAGATTTCGATACACTAAAAGGAATATCCGAAAACCGCAGCCCCATTTTCACACAAGACAATCGATTTTTGTTTTTTGGTGTAGCTGATCGAGTGAAACCAGAAGTTAAAGATACACTTCTTGAATCTGAGAAAGTCCGTGTAGACATTTGGCATTACCAAGACCAGGAACTTCAAGCGCAGCAATTGGTTCAACTCAGTCAAGAGAAAAAACGCAGCGACTTGTACGTGTTTCGTTTTGATAACGAAAAAATCATTCCGCTCAGCAACGATACACTTAGCGTGCGTGTTTCCGACCAACACATCGGAGATTACCTACAAGCATCAAGCAATGAGTCCTACGCCATTCAACAACAATGGAAATCTCCTGGATTAGAAGACGTTTATCGCATTTCATTAATCGATGGTTCGATTGAAATCCTCATAAAAGGACTGGCTTATCCTGGAATTCTCTCTCCAAAAGGAAGGTACTTCACGTATTTCAATCCATCGAAAAGTCAACACATCTTGTTAGATATCCCGGCGAAAAAGCTTGTCTACATGAACGTATTTCGGAACGACATCACCTGGAATGAGGATATCAACGGGCAACCGATGGAAGCAGGTCCGGAAGGATGGATTGGTTTCGATCGCAGCGAAGACCATGTCTACTTTAAGTCACGTTTCGACCTCTGGGATTATCAAATTAGCAGTCAGAAATTACAATCCTTATCCAATGAATGGGCAACGAAAAACCAAGTGCGTTTGGATTTAGTTCAATGGGAAAAGGATAGTATTTACATCGATCTGAACGATTGTTATGCGACGAGCTTTGAACTTTCCACCAAAAAAGAAGGACTGCATCACTTCGATGCAAGTCAAACGAACGGCTTGCGACAAATCATACAAATTCCTGCACGCATTTCCTTAATCGAACGTTCACCGAATAAACACCATTATTTTTTCCGCTGGATGACCGTTTCACATTACCCAGAATTGGAACTATGGAACGACCAATACCAGCCAGAAGGAGTCTTGTCTATCACAAATCCACAGCAAAAGGATTATAACTGGGCAACGAGTGAAATCGTTAAATGGAAAGCTTATGACGGACAGAATCTTGAGGGAATTCTATACAAACCGGCAGATTACGATGCGACTAAAAAATACCCAATAATCCTATATTACTATGAATTGAATTCGGACAATTTGAATAACTATCAAAGTCCACGTCCTTCTGCAAGTACCATAAATCCTACAGAATATGCCTCAGCTGGATACTTTGTATTCATTCCGGACATCCGTTACGAGATTGGTCACCCTGCCAAATCGGCATATAATTGCATCATGAGCGCAACAGATTACCTCATCAAACATTTTCCTATTGATTCAATGCACATGGGATTACAAGGTCAAAGTTGGGGTGGATATCAAACCGCTCAACTGGTTACCATGACCAAAAGATACGCGGCAGCGATGGCTGGAGCTCCTGTTGGAAATATGATTTCTGCCTATGGTGGAATTCGCTGGGGATCTGGATTAAACCGTCAATTTCAATACGAATCGACGCAAAGTCGCATCGGAAAAACCATTTGGGACGCACCGGAATTATACATTGAAAACTCACCATTATTCCATTTACCTAACGTAACGACACCATTATTAATTATGGCCAATGACCGCGATGGTGCTGTTCCATGGTACCAAGGACTAGAACTTTACAACGGAATGAGACGTCTTGGGAAACCATGTTGGATGTTGAATTACAACGATGATGATCATAACATAACAAAACTTCCATACAAAATGGACTTAAGTATTCGCATGCGTCAATTCTTTGATCATTACTTACAAGGGAAACCTGCACCAATTTGGTTGAAAGATGGAATTCCTGCAGTCGATAAAGGACAGAAATTAGGTTATGAAACGGAGTAAATTTTGGCTATTGACTACCTGTATTATTCTTGTAGGCATTACTGTTTTAAGTTTGCTTCCTCCAAAATCAGGTTTAGAAATTCAATCCAATGACAAAGTCAATCACTTTGTAGCTTACGCTTGCCTAACCTTTTCAGGTTTAGCGGCCAAGATTCTTAAGAGGGAATTTGGTATGGTTCTATTTTTTATTCTGTTCGGAATTTTAATGGAATGGCTTCAAGGATTTGTTCCTGGAAGGGATCAATCTTTTTTTGATACTGTGGCAAATATCCTAGGCGTTGGGATTGGATTTTTCATTTATCGTTCTTTACGTCGCTTATCTTTTATGAATTAAACCTTATTCTCAGGGTCATCAGACTTGAATTGCGTAGGTTTGTATTCATAGGTCACGATGATTTCACTCGAAATGTTTCGTATTTCCTCTTGCTTGCACAGAGCTTCTTCCTCCATGATGCGAATCCTTTCGTTGTACATCCCTTCTAAATCAGGAGGTTCTATCCCAAGTTCTTTTTCAATTTCATATTGGTACTTCGGTCGCTGTGGTCCTCTACTTCGATACACAAAAGCCAAAATGATTCCAACAATCATCCCACTTAAGTGACCTTCCCATGAAATCCTTTCTTTTGTGGGGAAAATCCCCCAGATCATCGATCCATAGAGAAAGACGATAAACAAAGACAAGGCCTGCAAGGGTAAGTATTTGCGCAAAACACCTGAAGTAAATAAAAAGGCGGCTAAACTGTAGATGACTCCGCTCATTCCAATGTGATGTGCACCATTATCTGCGCCAAAAGTCCAAAGCAAGAATCCGGTTAAGAACCAACTCAAAAGAAATACTTTTAAAGCAATTTCCTTGTAAGAGTAAAACAATAGCGTGATCAATAAAAATGCTGGTACAGAATTATTTAAAATGTGTTTAACATCAGAATGGGCATGAATCCAAGGCATGAAAAAGATTCCTTTTAATCCAGAAACCTGTTTTGGAACAACTCCAAGCAGATGAAAATCATATACAAACAAGAAATCCGCCCAATAAATCAACCACATGATTAACAAAGCCACCAAAGCAGGTGGAATGGCATTTCTGAAGTGAGATTCAAAGGGTGTTGTTTTCTGCATCGAGCTTCGGATGTCAAAAGATATGCCTAGTTAAAAATACTGACAGACTGTCCTAAAAATAAAGGTCCTATTTTTAACAATCCCTTATCTTTGTAACATGGAGGAAATTAAAAACAAGGTCAAGGAAAGTAGTCTTATTCAGATGGACTTGGCGCATTTTAAACCTAAAGAAAAGATTGTTGGACTCGACTTAGCGGATCAGCTGTGGCAGGGACTTGTTTTGAAAGAAAAAGATTTTCGGACATGGATTAAAACCGAAGATTGGGAAACGTATGAAAATCTGGCTGTTTATATTCATTGTTCTGCTGATGCCATTGTTCCAACCTGGGCGTATATGTTAATCGGAGCTGCCTTAGCTAATCACGCCTCACATGTAGTGGTGGGTTCAATGTTAGAGTTAGAAAAATCACTGATTGAAGAAAATATTGATAAACTAGATTTAAGTGGTTTTCAAGACGGAAAAGTCATTGTTAAAGGCTGTAGTGATATTACATGCCCAGAATTCGCCATGGTAAAGCTAGTTCAAAAGTTACAACCCGTTGTACAATCTATCATGTACGGAGAACCTTGTTCGACAGTCCCCATTTATAAGCGCAAATAGAATGAATATAAAAGCTTGGTTAAACGCGGCAAGGTTAAGGACCTTACCATTATCTGTTTCAGGAATCATTGTAGGGTCCGGTTTGGCTGCTGTTTTAGACAAATGGGATGGCCTTATTTTCTCACTGGCAATGTTCACAACAATCGGATTTCAAGTAGTTTCAAACTTTGCTAACGATTTAGGCGATAGTCAAAAAGGGACAGATAACGAACACCGTGTCGGACCAAAACGCACGATTCAAGCCGGATTAATTTCCCAAAAAGCAATGAAACGCGGGATTTTTCTAACAGCACTTTTATCCGCAGCAGCAGCTATTTCTTTAATTGCCATTAGCGCGAAGAATTTAACGTCGCAATCGATGTTTGTTTACCTGGTTCTTGCCGGTCTGTGCATCCTCGCTGCAATTACCTATACTGTTGGTAAAAATGCCTACGGATACCGTGGACTAGGTGACGTAATGGTCTTTATCTTTTTTGGATTAGTCAGCGTGTTAGGTGTTTTTCAGTTGTATGGCTTATCCTTTGAATGGCTTGCTTTGTTTCCGGCAATCACTATAGGACTGTGGAGTACTGCCGTTCTAAATTTGAATAACCTCCGTGACATTGAAAATGACCGAAAATCTAAAAAAAACACTCTAGTAGTGCAATTAGGGTTTAAAAAAGGAAAATTCTATCATGCCTTCTTAATCATCGCTGGTGCCTTGTTCTGGTGGACAACCGTTTATTTTCTTGTAACACTTACGCAGAATATATTCTTGTTTTTAGCTCTGTTACCAAGTGTGTTTCTTTTTGTACACCTGAAAAAGGTATTCTTGACCACCGTTCCTGCAAGCCTTGATCCCGAACTAAAAAAAGTAGCATTATTGACTTTTTTCTCTTCGGTTATATTCGCGCTCATCTTGAATTATTAAATTTATTTATTGCTAGAAATTGTCCCGTTTTGGTAGATTAATTTCCTTAAATTTGCATCAGTTTTTAAAAGAAATAGAACATGAATATTTTGGTTTGCATCAGTAAAGCTCCAGATACCACTTCTAAAATTGCGTTTACAAACAATAGTACGCAATTTGATGAAAATGGAGTTCAATATATTGTTAATCCATACGACGAGTGGTATGCGCTTGTACGAGCATTGGAATTAAAAGAGTCAATTGGCGGAAATGTCACGATTATTACTGTTGGAACAACGGCAGATGAAGCCATTATCCGTAAAGCTTTAGCGATTGGTGCTGATGAAGCCGTGCGCATCGATGCAGATCCAAAAGACGCGTATTTTGTTGCCATGCAAATTTCATCTTATGCGAAATCAAAAGGATTTGACATCGTCATGACTGGAAAAGAAACCATTAATTACAATGGTTCTCAAGTAGGTGGAATGATTGCAGAAGCAATGGATTTACCTTTTGTTTCTTTAGCAACTAAACTGGATGCGAGTGGTTCAAAACTTACCCTGGAGCGAGAAATCGTTGGAGGAGTTCAAGTCGTTGAAGTTCAAACGCCAGCGGTTATCTCATGTGCAAAAGGAATGGCTGAGCAACGTATTCCAAACATGCGCGGTATCATGGCAGCTCGAACAAAGCCATTAACAGTGATTCCTGCTGAAACAGTGGAAGACTTAACAAGCTATGCTTCCTACAGCATGCCAAATGCGAAGTCATCAGTTAAAATGATCGATCCTTCCAATATGGATGAGCTTGTCGCTCTATTACACAATGAAGCTAAAGTAATTTAAGAAAAGACACATGGTACTCGTATATATCAATTCAACAACTGGATTATCCAAAGCAGCTTTGGAAACAGTTACTTACGGTAAAAAATTAAGTGGTGATGTGACAGTCATCACGAATGGAGCAGCATCAAATGAGCAATTGGCTCAACTAGGTGAATATGGCGCTTCTAGAGTATTAGTGGATCGCTCTGTCAATGGAGAAGACCCACAACAATTAGCGCGTTTAATCGCAGGAGTAGCTGATCAAGTTTCTGCTTCAACGGTTATTTTTTCGCATGATATTTATGGAAAAGCCGTCGCTCCGAGACTTTCTGTTCGAATGAAAGCTGGACTTGTAGCAGGTGCAATTGCTATACCTGAAGCAGATGGTTCTGTGAAAGTGAATGTATTCTCAGGAAAAGCAGCTGGATTCGTAAAAGTAGCTAGTTCAAAACAAATTATTTCCCTGTTGCCAAACAGCATTCAACCGGAGAAAGCTGGAAATGCGTGTGAAGTGGCAGAAATCAGCGGCCTAGCTGGTGAAAGTGCTATCACTATTTTAGAGACAAAAAAACCAGAAGGAAATATTCCTTTACCAGAAGCAGAATTAGTTGTTTCAGCTGGACGTGGATTGAAAGGTCCGGAGAACTGGGGAATGGTCGAAGATTTAGCCGAAGCATTGGGTGCTGCAACAGCTTGCTCTCGTCCAGTTGCCGATATCGGTTGGAGACCTCATCATGAACATGTTGGGCAAACTGGCGTTGCCATTCGTCCGAATTTATACATTGCAGCTGGAATTTCTGGTGCCATCCAACATTTGGCTGGTGTGAACGGTTCGAAAGTAATTGTTGTCATCAACACAGATAGTGAAGCACCATTCTTTAAAGCGGCTGATTACGGAGTTGTTGGAGATGCTTTTGAAGTGATTCCAAGATTGACTGAAGCGGTCAAACGCTTTAAAGCAACTCAACATTAATACGTATCTTCGTTAGAAATAATTCGTATGCAAAAGGTTAAGTTGGAAATTACGGGAATCGCTTACAGTCAAACGCAGTCCGGTTCTTACGTTCTCACCCTTCTTGAGGTGGCTGGCAAACGAAAACTGCCAATCGTAATTGGTGGATTCGAGGCGCAAGCAATTGCTGTAGAATTAGAAAAAATGGTTCCGTCGAGACCTTTAACCCACGATTTATTCAAATCTTTTTGTAAATCTTTTGGGGTAGACGTGAAGGAAATTCTCATTTATAAATTCCATGAAGGAGTCTTTTATTCGAAATTAATTTGTGAAAAGGACGGACAACAATCAGAAATCGATAGCAGAACATCTGACGCAATCGCCATTGGTGTTCGCTTTAATGCGCCAATTTATACCTTAGGAAAAATTTTAGACGAAGTGGGCGGGGCAGAAAATGCAATGGACGACACCTTTGACTTTGATGAGGAAGAGGAAGATGATCAAATTTTTTCAGCCGATGGCAACGAATGGAAAGATGTGAATACGGATGAGCTTTCCAAGCAACTTTCTATGGCAATTGAGAATGAAGATTATGAAATAGCCTCTAAAATACGTGATGAAATCAAACGACGCGGTTAATTCCCCTTTAACTACCATTAAGTACAAGTTAACGGCAATGAGCTTTTTACAGTTCTTTGTTTGGGGAGCTTGGCTGACAACAATCGGGACTTATTGTACCATTGGAAAAGGTTGGACCTTCGGACAATTCGGAGCCATCTTTTCGACGTTAGCTTTGTCTTCGATCCTCATGCCTTCCATCATCGGAATCATTGCGGATAAATGGATGCGCGCAGAACGTCTGTATGGATTATTACACATTTGTTACGGAAGCATTTTGTTGCTCATACCAAACCTCACCGCCGTTCAAGAAAACGTCCCCTTCTTTTCACACATGCCAGAATACGATGTCCTGTATTGGGTGATTTTCGCTGGAATGATTTGCTACATGCCAACCATTTCTTTATCAAACTCCGTTTCCTACCGCATTCTAAACATGTTCAATGGGAACGTTGTCAAGGATTTTCCTTCCATTCGCGTTTGGGGAACTGTTGGCTTCATCGCTGCCATGTGGACCACTAACTTAACAGGAAGCAAAGTCAATTCCATGCAGTTTGTGATTGCGGGTGTGAGTGCTATCCTACTTGGACTATACGCATTCACGCTGCCAGCATGTTCACCTGAAGGAAAAAGCGCAGAGAAAAAATCATTGATTTCCATGCTCGGACTAGACGCATTTCGTTTATTTGGTTCTTACAAAATGGCGCTATTTTTCGTGTTTTCTATGTTGCTTGGTGCTGCATTGCAATTATCAAACATGTTTGGCGATCGCTTTTTAAGTGGATTCCCTGCGGGATCTGTAGTAGAGAAATATTCAACCATTATCTACTCCATTTCACAGTTTTCGGAAACAGCATTCATTTTAACCATTCCTTTCTTCTTGAAGAAATTCGGGATGAAAAACGTCATGTTATTCGCCTTGTTCGCTTGGGTCTTGCGCTACGGATTCTTTGCCTTCGGAATGGTGCCAATGGGCAGTGTATTCATCGTATTATCCTGCATCGTATACGGAATGGCTTTTGACTTCTTCTTGATTTCTGGGTCCATGTACATCGAAACGACAACCGATTCACGCCTGCGTTCTAGTGCTCAAGGATTGTTTATCATGATGACGAATGGATTCGGTGCTTACTTTGGAACCATGATCAGTGGCTGGGTAATTGACCGCTACTTTACGTTTACAGACGGAAACATTAACTGGCATTTCACTTGGATCACCTTTGCGGGATATTGCTTGGTGGTAGCGGTGTTGTTCGCAGTATTGTTCAAACATGAACACCGTCCAGAGGAGATAAACTCCCCGACTCACTAAGAAACAAACTTGTATCCTACTCCACGTATGGAGAAAAAGTGCTTAGGGTTTTTTGGATCTTGTTCAAATACTCTCCTGAAAACTAGAATGTAATTGTCGATTGTGCGCGTTGTTGGAAATTGATCAGTTCCCCATACACGGTCAAGAATTTCATTTCTAGAAATGACCTTACCCTCCTTTTCATGAAATAAAATCAATAATTCAATTTCTCGCTTTGAAAATTGATGAACTTCTAATCCTGCCTCGTCATTTACACTAAATGTTGTGAAATCTATTCGAAAAGCTCCAATCGACATGTAATTTTGAGCTTCCGTATTTACCAATCCTTGAGTTAAAATCTGTACTTTCAGCAAGAATTCTTCTAAGTCAAATGGTTTGGATAAATAGTCATTTGCGCCAAGTTTTAATCCTGTAACACGGTCCGAAGTAGTTCCTTTCGCTGATAAAAATAAAATGGGAGTTGAAGCATGTTTGCGTACTTCGCGACAAATGTCAAATCCATTTACGTGTGGCAACATCACATCTAAAATAATCAAGTCAAAATGAAAAGGTTTTGCGAGAATAACTGAAGCTTGTTGTCCGTCAGAAAAACAGGTAACATGGTAACCTTCCATCTCTAGATTGAGGGAAATAAGCTCAATTAAACTTTGTTCATCTTCGACCAAACAAACACGCAACATATCTTTGAAAATTAAGAAAAAGTTCTATTTTTGGGGTGAAATTACAACAAACTATTAAACCATGAAAAAATTAGTGCTATCCTCTTTGGTGTGGGTGTTAATGGTGAGTTCGAATTTATTCGGACAAACCTTTATGTCAGCTATCAATAAATTTGACATCTCCAAGAATATTCCCGTTCGAAGCGTTGAAGCTCCTGATCGTATGCAGTTAGCAGAAGAAGATGCATTAAGAGACCGTCAAGGATTGCTTTACCGCATTGGAGTTGCTCGATTGACAAATGTTAACACAGCAAATAGCGGCATATGGACTACCTTATCAAATGGAGATCGTCAGTGGCAATTAATCGTCAATGCTCCAGGTGCTGAAGCGATTAGTTTCTTGTTTGAAACGTTTAAACTGTATGGCGGATCAACTTTACGTATTCAGAACATGAAAGGACAAGATGTTCATACATTGATGACATCTGCGGATGTACAAGAACATTTTCGTCAAAATGCTGCGTTGTGTTTTGGAGATAAACTCCTACTTACGTTAACAGAGCCAAAATATACAAATCCATCTGAAATTGATATGGATCGCATCATGTACAATTACCGTTCAACTGGGAATCCAAATGCTCAAAAAATCAACGAGTCCGACCCATGTGAAGTTAATGTAAACTGTACACCTGTTGGAGATCTATGGCAAGATGAAAAACGTGGCGTAGCTCGTTTATATGTTGTAGAAGGCGCACAAGCTGGATGGTGCTCTGGGACCTTGATTAACAATACCGCTGCAGACTGTAAACCTTACTTTTTAACAGCGCTACATTGCGGGGTGAATGCAACTACAGCAAACATGAACCAATGGAAATTCTATTTTAAATATGAAGCCCCTACATGTACGAATCCAACAACAGGTGGTTCACTCGCGAGTAACTTTATTACAGGTTGCCTTAGAATCTCTGATTCAGGTGACGGTGGAGGAAACTCTGGTTCAGATTTTCTACTCGTTAAATTAGGAAATGCAAACAATGAAGCTTCGATTATCACTCAACTAAAATCTACTGCTTTTAATGCGTATTGGAATGGATGGAATGCAAATACAGCTGCAACAACTGGAGGAGCAAGTATCCATCATCCAGCTGGAGACATTAAGAAAATTTCCACTTTTACTGGTAACACAATTAGCACGCAATGGGGCTCTGCAACTGGTTCACATTGGCGCGTAACATGGACTTCCAATGCTAATGGACATGGAGTTACAGAAGGAGGGTCTTCCGGTTCTCCTTTATTTAATGGCTCACAAGGATATGTCATTGGAACCTTGACAGGTGGTGGATCGTTCTGTACGAATCAAAGCGCCCCTGATCAATATGGAAAAATGTCATTTCACTGGACAAATAACGGAACAGCGACGAATCGACAGTTGAAACCATGGTTGGATCCGACAAATTCAGGCCAACTGCAATTAGCAGGATCAAATGATCCATGTTCAGCGGTTGTACCAACAGCTCCTGTGGCAAACTTCGTAGCAAACACAACGAACATTGTCCCTGCGATAACGGTTCAATTTACGGATTTATCCACTGGACTCCCGACGTCTTGGGCTTGGTCAATCTCTCCTGCGACAGGTTGGGCTTATGCCGCTGGAACAAGTGCTACAAGTCAAAATCCACAAGTGACCTTTAACACCGTTGGACAGTACACTATTTCACTTACCGCAACAAATGCGCAAGGATCTGACATTGAAACAAAACCAAATTACATCATCGTTGCAGCATCAACAGGTCCGTGTACTGGATCGTCTGCTACATGTGATGAATTCATCAACAATGTAAACTTGAATACCATCAACAACACCTCAACATGTTCCACCGGTGGTTATGCAAATTATATTTCCACAACAACAACGTTATCTAAAGGTAGCTCTTACAGCTTGACTATTACACCGGGAACTCCTGGTCAAACAAATTCAGCATACACCGATGATGAAATTGCTGCTTGGATTGATTTCAATAACAATAATAGCTTTAATGATCCAGGGGAGCAAGTTGCCTATGTGCTTGTTGCAGCTGGATGGTCAAATCAGTTTAACTTTACTGTTCCAACATCAGCAACACTCGGGGACGTTCGCATGCGTGTTCGAATTTCGTACTCCCCAGATGGTGCAATTGCTCCATGTGGACAAAGCACATACGGAGAAGTAGAAGATTATACAATCAATATTACTGCTTCAAGTGGACTTGCTGAAAATCCGTTAGACGCTATTTCTGTCTACCCGAATCCAACAGAAAGTGAATTGTTCGTGGACATGAAAAACATTGACACAGATGTAACTCGCATTGAAATCCTTGACCTAAGCGGAAAAGTACTTCAAGTTGTTCCAGCAAATCAAGGATCGATCATGAAATTAAATACAAGTAACCTTGCTCAAGGCATGTACCAAATCAGAATCCTGTCTGATGAGTACACCGTGGCAAAACGCTTTGTGAAGAAATAAGAATCGAATTCATTTATTGAAAGGCTCCACTTGGAGCCTTTTTTTGTTTATCACATTTTTAAATTGGAGTGAATTGTGTCGCTTTACTTTTTATTCCGCGCTTTTTTTGCGTAGTAAAGCGTTTGGGTAAACTGAACTAATGACTTGGCAAGGTAAGGTTTCAGGGCTCTTCAATCGAACATGATGGCTTAAGTCCCAATAAATAAAGGACTAAAGCGTTTCTAAAGTTGATTTCATAACAAAATAATGTGGCGATTCGTCATCAATAATCGACCGATAAAACGTCTTAATCTTACCTTAACATTTCCTTCATTTTGAGCTCAAATTCCTAACTTTGTCCTGAAATAAAAAGGATTGAAGCGAATGGATAAGATTTCATATGTGGGAAATGCCGATGTCAATGCCATCGACTACTTGTACGAACAATATCGTCAGAACCCAGACAATGTAGACATTAGTTGGAGTAAATTTTTTGAGGGATTTGAATTCGCTCAAACAAATTTCGAGGAAAAAGGAGTTATACCTGAGAATTACGTGAAAGAATTTAAGGTCTTAAATCTGATAAATGGTTACAGAACAAGAGGGCACCTTTTTACGAAAACAAATCCGGTTCGCGAACGCAGACAATATGCTCCTACACTAGAAATAAGTAATTTCGGTTTAACCGATGCTGACTTGAACGTAGTTTTTCAAGCTGGAGAAGAAATCGGAATTGGAGCCGCAAAATTAAGTGACATCATTGCTCACTTGGAATTAACTTATTGCCAGTCCATCGGGATTGAATACATCTATATGCGTGATCCAGATCGCATCGACTGGTTTCGACATAAAATTGAATTAAATAATCGCCCTTCTTTTGATAAAAATCGCAAGATTCAAATCTTTAAGAAACTGAATCAAGCTTCTGGTTTTGAAGCATTCTTGGGCAAAAAATTCGTCGGGCAAAAACGATTCTCGATTGAAGGTGGAGAAGCATTAATTCCAGCATTAGACACACTCGTTCAAAAAGGTTCTAGCTTAGGTGTGGAGTATTTCGTCATGGGAATGGCTCACCGCGGACGCTTGAATACTTTGACAAATATCTTTGAGAAACGTCCACGTGACATCTTCTCTGAATTTGAAGGGAAACAATTTGACTTTGAAGGATATTTTGACGGTGATGTTAAATACCATCAAGGATTTACATCTCACGTAAAAATGAATGGTGAAAAAGAAGTTGGCCTGACTTTAGCACCGAATCCATCTCACCTTGAAGCTGTAAATACTGTGGTTGAGGGAATATCTCGTGCGAAAATCGATCAAGTTTTCCATGACGAAAGCAAAGTGTGTCCTGTATTAATACATGGAGATGCTGCAGTTGCAGGACAAGGCATCGTTTACGAAACGATTCAAATGGCGCAACTGGATGGATACCGCGCAGGTGGTACTATTCACATAGTAGTCAATAATCAAGTTGGATTTACGACAAACTATTTAGACGCACGTTCATCGACATACTGTACAGATGTAGCGAAAACGACCTTATGTCCCGTATTCCACGTTAACGGAGACGACATAGAAGCGGTTGTTCAAACCATCGAAATCGCTATGGAATATAGACAACAATTCCACCGTGATATTTTTATCGATTTGCTTTGCTACCGCAAATACGGACACAATGAAGGAGATGAGCCAAAATTCACGCAGCCGAAATTGTATAACATCATTGCAAAACACCCGAATCCAAAAGACATCTATTTGGATCAACTCGAAAGGGAAGCTATTTTATCCAAGGAGGAAGCAAAAATTATTGAAGACGAATACCAACAATTCTTAGAAGATGAGTTTACAGCTTCTAGAAAAAATGAGAAAGCGTTGGTTTATGATTTTTTAAGTTTAACCTGGGAAAAGTACCGTCATGGAACACAAAAGGACTTTGACACTTCTCCGAAAACAGGTTTAGACAAAAAGAAATTATTGGAGCTTGGCATTAAATTATCTACGCTTCCAGAAGGAAAAAAATACTTTCGAAAAATCGCTAAAATCTTTGAAGATCGCTTAAATGCATTCAAAGAAGATAAACTTGACTGGGGGTCTGCTGAAATGCTTGCCTATGCAACCTTACTTACAGAGGGGCATCCAGTTCGTATTTCAGGACAAGATGTTGAGCGTGGAACATTCTCACACCGTCATGCAGTTGTAAAAACAGAGGACACAGAAGAGGAGATTGAAACATTGAACTTGTTAGCAGATAAACAAGCTGATTTCCATATCTACAACTCTTTACTTTCAGAATACGGCGTTCTAGGGTTTGAATATGGTTACTCCTTGGCAACACCAAACTCTTTAACCATTTGGGAAGCGCAATTTGGAGACTTCTTCAACGGAGCGCAAATCATGATTGACCAGTTCATTTCTGCCGGTGAAGACAAATGGGCAACGCAAAGTGGCCTAGTGATGTTACTTCCTCACGGTTATGAAGGTCAAGGTGCAGAACACTCTTCAGGAAGAATGGAACGTTTCTTACAGCAATGTGCCGATTTAAATATGCAAATCGTCAATACATCGACACCGGCAAATCACTTCCATTTGTTGAGAAGACAAATGAAAAGAGACTTCAGAAAACCATTGGTTGTTTTCTCTCCGAAAATGTTACTTCGTTATCCAGCGGCAACATCTAGCCTAGCTGATTTAGCTACAGGTTCTTTCCAAGAAGTTTTGGATGATCCAACCGCAAATGTTAAAACAGTAGATACCGTTGTTCTTTGTAGCGGGAAATTCTACTACGAAATGAAAGTGAAAGCAGAAGAACTTGGAGTGAAAAACATGGCATTTGTGCGAGTAGAGCAGTTATATCCGCTTCCTCAAATTCAAATTGATGCCATTCTTGCTAAATACAAAGCAAAAAATATCCTTTGGGCACAAGAAGAACCAGCGAATATGGGAGCTTGGACTCACATTGCTATGAGTATGCGTCACCTACCAATTCAAGGGATTTGTCGTTCCGCTTCAGCGGCTTCGGCAGAAGGATCAAAAAAATTACACGAAATTAGATTAGCGAAGTTGTTTAGCGACATCTTTGCCTTCGCAAAATAATACGAGCTTAAAAAAAGAAATTATGGCTATGCTAGAAATGAAAGTCCCAAGTCCGGGCGAATCAATATCAGAAGTAGAAATCGCAACTTGGTTAGTTGCCAACGGTGATTACGTAGAAAAAGACCAGGCTATTGCAGAGGTTGATTCTGACAAAGCTACACTTGAATTACCAGCAGAAGAAAGCGGTATCATCACGCTAAAAGCAGCGGAAGGTGATGTGGTAAAAGTTGGTCAAGTGGTGTGTCTTATTGATACATCTGCAGCGAAACCTGCAGGAAGTGCAACCGTAGCGGCGGCAAAACCTGCAGAAATAACTCCTGTAGCAGCTCCTGTTAAAGAAGAAAAAGTAGCAGCAGCTCCGAATCCAGATCCAATTAAAGCTGATTCCTATGCAGCTGGTTCGGCTTCTCCTGCCGCTTCAAAGATGATGAAAGAGAACAATGTTTCTGCGAATCAAGTAAAAGCAAGCGGCAAAGATGGTCGCATCACGAAACAAGATGTGATCGAAGCAATGTCCGCAGGATTCTCCACTGATGCTGCGAAAGTTTGGGGCGGATCTCGCAACCAAAGCCGTGAAAAAATGTCCATGTTACGTCGTAAAATCGCAGAGCGTCTCGTTGCTGTGAAAAGCGAAACAGCAATGTTGACAACATTTAACGAAGTGGACATGAAACCAATCATGGACTTGCGTGCTAAATACAAGGATGCATTCTCTAAACACCACGAAGTGAACTTAGGATTTATGTCATTCTTTACAAAAGCGGTAACCGAAGCATTGAACTTATATCCATCTGTAAATGGACAAATTAGCGGAAATGAAATGATTTTCCATGACTACGCAGATATCGGTATCGCTGTTTCCTCGCCAAAAGGATTAATGGTTCCGGTTGTGCGCAATGCTGAACAAATGTCATTAGCTGAAATCGAACGAGAAATCAAACGCTTAGCGATCAAAGCAAGAGATGGAAAAATCACACCAGAAGACATGACCGGCGGAACGTTTACCATCACAAATGGTGGGGTTTTTGGATCCATGTTATCTACGCCAATTATCAACCCACCACAATCAGCCATTCTAGGAATGCACAACGTCGTAGAGCGTCCGGTTGCTATTAACGGGAAAGTGGAAATACGTCCAATCATGTATGTCGCGTTATCCTACGACCACCGTATAATCGACGGTAAAGAATCTGTTGGATTCCTTGTGAAAGTCAAAGAAATGTTAGAGCATCCAGAAAGAATGATCTTTGGTTCGAAAGATCCATTAGAAGTTCTTCTCGGACTATAAGTCAAAATACCTAATGAAATCCTCGTGAGCGATTGAACAAACAATCACTTACGAGGATTTTTGTTTTCCCTATTCGTCTCGTTTTCGTATATTTGTTCCCCTAAAATAATGGAATGTCGAAAATCAGAAAACAAGATGCCTTGGATTACCATTCTTCCGGAAAACCCGGAAAGATTGAAGTAGTACCAACAAAACCTTATGCATCTCAACGTGATTTATCACTCGCCTACTCTCCAGGTGTTGCAGAACCATGCTTAAAAATTGCTGAGAACAAGGCAGATGTCTATAAATATACAAGTAAAGGAAATTTAGTGGCTGTTATTACCAATGGAACAGCTGTTCTCGGATTGGGTGACATTGGTCCTGAAGCTTCT
>CAIRMS010000328.1 GCA_903879765.1 uncultured Flavobacteriales bacterium | reverse complement strand
GAAGCTCCACATACCAGTAGGGTAGGTAGGAACAAAGAATAATCCAACCGGTGCATTGTTTTCACCGAAAATTCCTTGTAACGTTTGATTCAATTCCGCAAATGCTTTCTCATTGAATTTTGGAGATTCTCCTTGAGCAACAAGAATTCCTTCCGTTTTCAATGCGTTGTAGCAATTTGTATAGAATTCAACAGAAAATAATCCTTCTGCTGGACCAACTGGATCTGAACCATCGACAATGATGATGTCGTACTCTCCTTGTTTGGCATTTTTTACAAACGCAATTCCATCGTCAACGATTAATTCTAAACGTGGATCATCAAACGAAGCGGCGATTTGTGGCAAATGCACTTTACACGCCTCAATCACTTCACCGTCGATTTCTACCATCGTTACCTTCTCAATATTGGAGTGACGCAATACCTCTCTCACAGTTCCACCGTCTCCACCACCGATTACCAATACGTTTTTCGCATGGCGTACGGTGAATAGGGAAGGATGTGAAATCATTTCGTGGTAATGGAATTCATCTTTCTCTGTTGTCATGACCATATCGTCTAATGCCAACATTTTACCGTATTTCAAGGATTCTAAAATTCGAACTCGTTGGAAAGGCGATTGAACATCCACAAACACATCACCCGTAAAACGTAATGACAATGCTTGATCTTCGTCTTTATCTGTAAACCATACGTTACGTGTGTAGAATTCAGGATTTCTCCATTCGGCTGCTTTTTCGCGCGCAGAAGTAAGATCGAAATCATTGCGTTGCAATAAATTCACAGAACCTCTTTTCATTTCCAATGCTGAATAAGATTTCGCGCCGAAACATTCTTTCAAGTGATCAAAAGAAATCCACGCATTCATTTCTCCACAGGTAAATAAATCTACCGCAGCGTAACCATATTCCGGCCACGTGTGAATGGCTAGGTGACTTTCCTGGATAACCACAACACCAGAAACTCCATAGGGAGAAAAATGGTGAAATGTAGAGTTAATCACTGTTGCACCAGCTTTTTGTGCTGCTCCAACCATGTCGCGTTCAATAGCGGCCACGTCGTTCATGACGTGTGGATCACAATTCATAAATTCTACTAAAATGTGATTTCCTAATGCTGTACTCATGCTAGATCTTATTATTTAAGTGAAAAAGTGGCGCAAAATTACGGAATTCCTAGAGATTTCTAAGTGATTCTTGTTACAAATAATTGAAATCGATTGATTTAATACAGAATTAATCTTGGGGGAATTTATTTTTTCAAAAAACGCAACTTGTCTAAGCTCACTTTTATACGGGCTTGACCAAAGATGACGGACAACTGTTTGCCTTTCATTTCTTCCACGACACCAATGCGATTTGTTTGGATTAACTGCACTTGACATCCAACCTCAATCAGTTCCTGTTGATACGTTTCCACTTTTTCCTGCTGTTTCTTCGTTGGTTTCTTTGGAGCAACCGTTTCTTGTTTTTTGATTTCCGTTTTGGATTTCTCCATGCGGAGGAATTGTGTCAATTCTTGAAAAAGAACGGTGTTGACATCCTTTTTTCTCGATTTCGCATTAAAACGCTCAATGAATTGAAGCATTTTCTTTCCAGCCTGCAACTGCTTGCTATTTACTTCCGTGACTTGATTCACCTGAGTTAAACGACTATCCAACTTCGATTCCTTGGATTCATATTCTGCTTTTGCGCGTATAGCTTCCGTCGAAACACGGTCAAACTTTCTCGATTTTTCTAGTAACTGGTTGCGTTCCTTTTGTAAGGAATTCAATAAGGTATCCAATTTGACTTTCTTTTGATCCAAGCGACTTTTCGCGTCCTCGATCAATTCTTTGGTAATACCATTCATTTGAGCAACTTCAAACGTAAAGGAACTTCCAGGTTGACCGATGGAAAACTGATATAAAGGCTGTAAGTTCTTCTCGTTAAACAACATGCATCCGTTCTGAGCGTGTGGTAATTCACTCGCTTTCAGCTTGATGTTTCCATAATGCGTAGTAATGACACCGAAGGATTTCAAGCGGTAGATCTGCTCGAAGAAAACCTCACCCAAGGCGCCTCCAAGTTCTGGATCAGATCCTGTACCAAATTCATCTAAAAGCAAGAGCGATTGATGGTTTGCTACTTCCAAAAAGTACTTCATCCTTTGCAAACGGTAAGAATATGTACTTAATTCATTTTCAATAGATTGATTATCTCCAATATCGGATAGAATTGTAGTAAAAAAGCACATGATACTGTTTTCCTGAACGGGAACTAAAAGTCCAGCCTGCAACATCATTTGAAGCAATCCGACGGTCTTTAAGGTGATGCTTTTTCCACCAGCATTTGGACCTGAAATCACCAGGAGACGTGAGCTTGGACTCATCGAAACCGTTTGTGGAAAAGTTGGCTTACCTGAAGCCTGGTTAGATTTCCATAAAATAGGGTGGAAGGCATCCTTGATTTCAAATCCAGTTGTTTGTCCGATTGCGGGTAAATTCGCGTTTAAATCCAATGCTAGCTTACATTTCGCATTGATGAAATCCAACTGAACCAACAAGACTTGATACGCTTCAATCAATGGTTTGAAATGCGCAATAGTTAGAGTTAAGACTTGTAAAATACGGTGAATTTCCTTGCGTTCGTCGTCGAACAGAAATTCCAATTCATTATTTAAAGGAACATTGATTACAGGCTCAACGAATGTCAAACTACCGGTTTTACTAGAACCATGGATATTCCCTGGGACTTTTCGTTTAAACGTAGACTGAACGGTTAATACGCGGCGATCATTGATGAATCCTTCCAATGTTTCACCTAGGACTTTATCCTTGTTGTATTTACGCAATTCACGATCGAAATTGCGGTTGATTTGAGCACGTAATGTTTTAATACGATTACGGATTTCCTTCAAGGCCGGCGAAGCATCATCCTTGACATTTCCTGCGCGGTCAAAGACTTTATCAATTTCCGTTAGAATTTCTTTCGTAAAATAAACATCGTTTGTGAGTTCTTTTAATAAAGGATATTGAAACAAAGCTTTATCAAAGAATTGAATCAAGTGATTCACCAAATCTGATGCTTGATACAGCCGACGAAATCCTTCAATTGGAATGACGGCTTGTTGAATTCCCAACAAACGAATTTCCGTTTCCAGTTCTTCAAAATCCAAAGCTGGAAATTTCTCACCGTGAATTCGGATGGATTTAAATTCGTTCAAACGATTCAGATCGATTCGGATTTGTTTGAAGCGATTTCCTGGAGTTAATTTCTGCGCACGTAGTTTCGCACTTGGACCAACACAAAAAGATTCCAACCATTCACGAATGAGTTCAAATTCTAAATCGTTTAAAGTTTGTGAATCCGTTGTATGCATAAAACAAAGTTAGTATAAATGTCTTGGTGTAATGTTAATAGCCATTAAACAAAGGAAAATCAATTGAGTTCGTTTTATTTCCATATAAGCTTGATTGCGTTATAATTTATATTATGTTAAATAGATATATTTAATGATTATTCTTAACTTTGATACATCAATGATAATTTTATGAAAACAATTACACTTCTCCTCTGTTTACTTTTTGGTCTTCGGAGTTTTGCTCAAACTGCAGCAGTATCGAAAAAAGTTCTTTACGCCCTTCAAGCGCATGAAATCATCTCAGGTACTGAAGCCATTACCAGCTTAAAGAAAAATGCCTCTAGTTATTGTTTGGTAACATACGACACCCTGTCAGAGAATAATACTTTTATTTATAATGGTCAAAGAGTCTTGACAATCAATGCATCTGATTTTTTTAGCATTGAAACATTAGACTTAAATCAAAATGGTTTTTCTTTGAAATACACGAAAGATGAACAAGAATACCTAATCTTGAATGGCGCAACAATTGGACCGTACGAAGAAATAAACCGTTTATTCTGTAAGAAAACTAATGAGTACGGGTATTTATACAAATTAGGGAGTAAATATTACTTCAAAGTAAATGATGAAAAATACGGACCCTTTTCTCAGAATCATAATGGCATAATCCTAACAGAATCGAAAAGAACGTTTCTTGATTTTTACAATTGGAATAAAGAAGTTTCTGCTTCCGTATCTGGACAAAAAACCTTTGAAATGATAAATAGCGGTGGTAATTTATCGATTTTGTCTAACGGAAAGACGATCGAAAACGCAAATGGCGTAGATAAAAATGCGCTTGGCTCAGGGAATAGCTATTGTTATCTTTCTGATTCTAACGATGGTTTTGGAAACATGACCAAAAATCTTATTGTGAATGGAAAGAATAAAGGGAGTCATCTGTCAAATGATTTCAATTATGATGATATTTTTTTCTTGAATCAATCTGATTATTACTATTCTAAAACTGAAGGTTCTGGCCTCAAATCGATTTATAAAAATGACCGAATAATTTATCGAAATATAAAAGAAATTATCACGCACAACGAGAATGGTAATTTCCTTTACAAGGATGTTGATGGTAATTTTTATGCAAATAACACTAAAATTTTATCCAATGTCGTTGAATATCTTTACACGCCCTATATTGAAAATGAAAAGGCATATGCTTTTTGTTATTATCAAGGTGATAAAACATTTGTAAAAAGCTCAAAAGGAGAATTTGGCCCCTACCTAAATGTATTTGATTTAAATCTTGTGAATGGAATTTTAAGCTTTTCCTACACAGATGAAAATAATGTCCGGAATTCTTACAGAGATGGTAAAATTTCCTTAAACGATGTCAATCTTAATTTCTATGACGTTCAAGAAAACGCATCCTTTACCTATGAAAACCATAGCTTCGAATCGTCATATGAATACAATTTTGTAGTTATAAATGGAGAATCTTATGGGAAGTCCCCTGCCCTACAAGCTTGGATTGATCCAATTGATAAAAAGTTTTATTGGACCGCAATTGAGAAAAATGAATATGTTTTATATACCTATGTCTTTGAATAGGATTTTATTCATCGCATCATTTTTTTTAATCAGTAAAATTTTTGGTCAATACGCAGCTTATTTTCCAAATCAATTTCAAAGCTCTGTCCTTTTTTTTCAAGAAAACAAATCAGCATTTAAAAAGATTGCGGATAGTTTAGGTAAAGAAGAAAGTTTTGTTTTCTCTATTGTGGCACCAGAAATCGGACATTATAATTGGATGAAAAACACTCTAGAATCCAACTCATTAAAAGTTTTATATGTCCAATTCGGTAGTCGGTACTCCGATTTCTCGGTCGGTAATTTCCAAATGAAACCATCATTCATTGAAAGGATTGAAACGGAAATTTCTCAAAGTACTTATTTAAAAAGTAAATATGGATATTGCCTGATACCAACAAATGATGAACGTTTGAAAAGAATTGAACGCATTAAAAGACTCGAATTATTGGAATGGCAATTCAAATATCTAGCCGTTTTTATCGAAATTACAACAATCAAATACAATAAGACCTTTAACTCTAGATTAAGCGAGTTAGCATTTTACAGCACGGTTTACAATGCTGGATTTCAAAAATCAGTATCCGTAATTGAACAAGAGTATAACAGAAAGCGCTTTCCAAACATGAGCGACCGCAAGTTCAATTACTCCTCCATTTCGCTCGAGTATTATCAATTTTTAATGCAAAAAAATTAGTCTTTCCAAGAATCGTATCCTCCTTCTAAGTCGTATACTTTTTTGAATCCTGCTTTCTTTAAATCTTTCGCTGCACTTGCAGATCTTCCGCCTGCTGCGCAATAAACCAATACCGGTTTATTCTTGTCTAATTTCTTTTCTACTGTCGCAATGAACGATGCTGAAAAATAATCAATATTCATTGAGCCAGCAATTTTGCCTTCTGCTACTTCTTTCGAAGTTCGAACATCTACAATTTGTGCGGAAGGATCCTTCATTAATTTTTTAAACTCTGTTTGTGATACACGATTCTGTGCACACGATACCACTGATATTCCAACAAGTAATAAGGACATTAAAAATTTCATAGCTTCTATTTTAGGACACAAAGATACGGATTGGAGGATTCCCTTCAGTAACTTGTGTTACCAAAGTCTATTTAACATAATTAAAGTCCTTGTTTTCAACTTTTGTTTAATTTCGTCTAAAATAAACTTCATGGCCATCTACTCTTTTAATGGATTCGTTCCTGTCATCAAAGCGTCTAGTTTCATTCATCCACAAGCTTGTGTGACTGGGAATGTCATCATTGGAGAAAATGTTTACATTGGTCCGGGCGCAGCAATTCGTGGAGATTGGGGACAAATCATCATCGAAGATGGCTGCAATGTACAAGAAAATTGTACGATTCACATGTTCCCTGGGACGACCGTTCATTTAAAAAAAGGTGCGCATGTCGGACATGGAGCCATTATCCACGGAGGAATTCTCGAAGAAAACTGTTTGATTGGAATGAACAGTGTGATCATGGATGATGTGGTGATTGGAAAAGAATCCGTCGTTGGTGCTTTGTGTTTTGTCCCAGCAAATACCACTATTCCTCCGCGCAGTGTCGTTGTCGGGAATCCCGCGAAAATTGTAAAGGAAGTGAGCGATGAAATGATTCAATGGAAAACGGAAGGAACTGCACTATATCAGCAACTCCCCGCGGATTGTCATGCTTCCCTCCTACCTTGTGAACCACTCAGAGAAATCGAAGAAAACCGCCCAGTTCAAAAGCAAGATTACTTCGTTTGGCATAAAAAGAAATAAACAATCTCCTTTTTTGTTAACATTTGACTAGACAAGTGCAAAGGATGTATTATCTTTGACTCCCGTAGTTACAAATTTATTTATGTCCAATTCAACCAAGTATGTTTTTGTAACCGGGGGCGTTACTTCTTCTTTAGGCAAAGGCATCATTGCCGCATCTCTTGCGAAG
>CAIRMS010000327.1 GCA_903879765.1 uncultured Flavobacteriales bacterium | reverse complement strand
GACAAATTAAAAGAAAGCGATCGATTTTATTTTTCATCATTGGTATTTGGGTCTTGTCTGTAGGTGTTCAGCGATTTGCTATCCCTTATTTTTTTGACAGTGTACTTAAGCCATATCAGGTACAAAGAATTTATGCAACTGTTGGTAAAGAAATTGCGATTACTATTGATTCCAAATGAACAGGGAGTGAATCTACATTTAAAATTAAATCCTCAATAAGCATTGTTGAATAATAAGGTTACTCCAACAACCCAAAAATCTATTTCCAAAAATTTCTAAAGGAAGCTAAGTTCACTATAAAAAGAAAGGTTTATCCGCTTGGATAAACCTTTCTTTTTTTATGGGTTCATTCTATTTTAGTTAAAGTTCTTAAATGCACTTTATTCAGAATCAAGTTATTTCTTCGGGACCGTTTGCATTTTTTCAATCACTGCAGAAAGCATTTTTAAAGGTACAAATGGCACCATTTTAATTAAAAACGCGAAGGAAAACTCAGAAATCTGAATCACTTTTCCTTTCATCATTCCATCATACCCCGATTTTGCGGTTTTATAAGCGGATGCTCCTTTATCGAACATTGTTCCACCTTCGAGTCCAGCAACGTGTTCAAATTCTGTTTTTACTGGACCAGGACAAAGTGCTGTTACCGTTACCCCAGTGTTTCTTAGTTCATAAGAGATCCCTTCCGTGAAGGAAACAACAAATGCTTTCGTCGCAAAGTAGGTTGCTTGTAAAGGACCAGGTAGGAATCCAGCTGTGCTCGCTGTGTTTAGGATTTTCCCGTATCCTCGATCTTTCATGTCTTGAAGGAACAAATGTGTTAATTCGACTAGTGCCGTTACATTTAATTGAATCATCTCCAAATCTTTCTCTAAGGGACGATCAACGAAATTTCCATGACCACCAAATCCAGCATTGTTCATTAAATAGTCTACTTCTAAACCTGAATGATTGACAAAATCATACACTTTTTTCGCTGCGTGTGCTTGCGTTAAGTCTTGAGTAAATGTGGAAACTTGCACCTTGTAAGTGGACTCCAATTCCGTTTTAAGTGCTTCCAATGCGTCTGTTCGTCTCGCAACTAAAATTAAATCACCCCCTTTTGCCGCATGAATGCGCGCAAGTTCTTTACCAATTCCACTAGAAGCTCCAGTTATAAGTGCTGTTTTCATATTTTTGATTTCTGTTTTCATAATTATTGATCCGAATAGGTCGTTTTTACTTTTGTAAAAGAGTAATTCGCATCTTCTTTGTTTCCAATTCGAATGATTTGATCCACTTTAGCTGAATGGATCCAACCTGAGTTCTTGTCCAAGGACAGATGAAGGCTTGCCGATCCAAGTAACTTCTCTGATTCCGTTTGCTCATTGGAAATCATTTCAGATTCACCGTTAACTTGTAAATAGTCCTCATCGATCCTGGGCTGTTCCAAGTGATAATTCGTTATCAAGCTTGCCTGAATATTCTTTGAGTAAATCGCCGTTTCTGTTTGCCATGATTCATTTAGCTCAACAGCTACTTTGGGATAAATCAAGGTAATGATTTCAAAGTTTCCTTTGAATGCTTTTTCACCATACGCTTCGTTCAAACCCAATTTGATCTGTTCCACTTTTTCCTCAGGAAGGTCTAATCCTTTTATGCCATTGTCGACAAGACGACCGATGCCTTCAACGGAACTAATTTCGCCTAAGGAATTCATCGTAATATAAAACGGAGTTCGACACATTTGATAAAAATAATTCGATAACACATCTTCGGAAGGCTTGTCGGAATTAAACTTCAATTCTTTACCATCTGATTGAACAATGGAAATGTTCATGTTTCTATATTGTGTCTCGAGGTAGTATCTATCCTTTTTTACTGACTTGACCTTGTAGGTTATTTTCGCCGTGACAAGCATATTGATTTTCAAGGTCTTCCCGTTGGTCTTTTGAAATATCTCTGATTGTGAATTAAGGACATGCGTGTACGTTTTTCCTTTCTGTAATTGTAATTGAACGGTAGTTTTCTGCGCGAACAAGGTCGAACAGCAGAGCACTACAAAAAACAATACAAGGGATTTCATTCGGTCAATTTGGGAGTCAAAAATACGCAATTCTTAAAGCAAAAGATCCATTCCAACGCGAAAGGTTTGTGCATGGGCTTCCACGATGTCCTTGATTTGAGGACTATAACCACCTCCCATGGTGCAAACAACCGGGACACCCAATTGACGCACGCAATCAAATACGATTCGGTCTCGTTCCTTGCAGCCATTCATGGAGATTGCTAATTTCCCCAATTTATCTGTCGCTAAAATATCCACTCCGCATTGAAAAAAAACGAAATTGGGCTGAAACCTATTCAAAATGTCATCGAGGCTTTTCGCTAAAAGGAATAGATATTCTTTATCTTGAATGCCGTCTTCTAATTCGACATCTAGGTCCGATTGCTCTTTTTGAAGTGGGTAATTATTTCGTCCATGCATGCTAAACGTGAACACGTTTTCGTTTCCTTGCAATAAAGCGGCTGTACCGTTCCCTTGATGCACATCTAAATCGATGATGAGGATTTTTTGAATCCTACCGTTATTGAGTAAAAAGTTAGCCGCAATGACTTGATCATTCAACAAACAGAATCCTTCTCCCCTATCCGCAAACGCGTGGTGGGTTCCTCCGGCAATATTGAATCCGATTTTCTTTGTCAAGGCGAACTCGGCTGCACGAAGCGTTCCTTCCATGATGCATCGCTCACGTTCTATCAAGGCTTTTGAATGCACAAATCCAGAAACACGCTGTTCGCGTTGACTGATGTTCAATTCGCTTAAATTTCTCCAATAATCCTTCGTGTGAACAGCCAAAATGTCTTCTTCCGAAAGCAGATTTGGTTCAAAAAAATCAGATTCCGCAACTGTTCCCTCGTGCAATAATTGCTTTGGCAATAAATCGTACTTCTCCATGGGAAAACGGTGGTTTTCCGGCAAAGGATGAACATAAATCGGATGAAAAGCGATCATGGATTCGTTATTTTATCTACGATTCTAGCCACCGCTGGACAAACGGTCGTATTTGTGGCAGTGAGCTCCAAAATTTGAAACATGTTTTTTCGATCCGTATGCGGATATTCACGACAAGCCAAGGGACGATCCTCGTAAATGGAGCAGGTATTGTCGTCATACAAAAAGGAACAGGGTGATTTTTTAAGTACGTAGTCGCTTTCCTCATCCATCTTTAAATACTGATCGATCAATTGTGCTTCCTTCATGCGTAAACGTTTGGCGATTC
The DNA here is from genome assembly GCA_903879765.1 of uncultured Flavobacteriales bacterium. GTDB lineage: Bacteria > Bacteroidota > Bacteroidia > Flavobacteriales_D > Crocinitomicaceae > UBA952. Next base: position 7,016 of record CAIRMS010000327.1, on the reverse strand, counting down.
GTCGAATGTCCGCATCACGAAAAATAGGACTTGTCGTTTTACAGCAATTTGCACAGGTCAAACAATCCATCTTTTGGAATTCTTGCGTATGCGCTTGATGAAAGCGTTGATCCAATTCTTTCGGCTTACTTTGCTTCCATTTGCGAAATGTCTTTTTCGTCTGTTCAAGTTGCTGTTTTGCCAACTCCAACGCATTTTGATCATTTTCCTTCAATTGACTCATCTCTTTTCTCTGTATCTTTGATGCGAATTTACACATTCATGGAAGAATTTGACTTAATAGTGATTGGAGGAGGTCCTGCAGGATATGCAGCGGCCATGCGTGGAATTGATTTTGGCAAGAATGTTTGCCTCATCGAAAAAGACCGAGTTGGAGGAGCTGGCGTATACAATGGCGCTTTATCTTCAAAGACTTTATGGGAACTTGCGAGTCGTGTTGCGGACATCAACGACATGATCGTTTCGAAAGGGAGAACAAAATTCGAATTATCTTGGGACGACGTACGTAAAAATCTTTCCGAAGCAATCTTTGAACGTAAATTTCAATATGCAGCGCACATCAAGCTCTTGCAAACAGAAACGATGAAAAAACTACTTCAATATGAGCGTGGACAAGCAAAATTAGTGTCCAAGCACGAAGTAGAGATAGACCACGAAGGTGAAAAAAAGATCATTCGCGGAGAAAAAATCATCTTGGCAACCGGAAGCCGTCCAAGATCACTGCCCAATATAGAAGTCGATGAGGAAATCATTTTGACAAGTAACGGCATTGATCACATCAAAGATTACCCAAAAAGCATGGTAATTGTCGGCGCAGGTGTAATTGGCTGTGAATATGCAACCATTTTTTCCAATTTCGGAAAAACAAAAGTGTATTTGATTGACCGACAAGAACGCATTTTGCCTTTTGAAGATGAAGATATTTCTACGTTAGTGGAGAGCAACATGAAAAAACATGGCGTAACCATTCATTCAAATGCTAAATTAGAGCGTTTAGAAAAAATCGATGGGGAAGTCGAATACGAACTTTCTTATCCAGATGGTAGCCGTGAAATCATCCGCGTGGAGAAAGCTTTATTATCCGTTGGTCGCATTCCAAACGTTGAAGGACTCGGACTCGAAAACGCTGGAGTTGAAATGTCTCAAAGAGGAGTACACATTGGAGACGACGATACTGTTACCAGTGTTCCAAATATTTACGCTGTTGGAGATGTTTCTGGCAGAATCGCCCTTGTAAATATGGGAGAGATTGAAGCACGTCAAGCAGTGGAAAAAGCATTTGGCAACATTCCAGAACGCTTGAACTACGACAATGTTTGTACGATCATGTTCCTTTCACCAGAAGTTGCTTCAGTCGGACTCAACGAACAACAATGTGTGGAGCAAAGCATACCCGTAAAAGTGGTGAAAATCGATTATTCCTTGATTACAAGAGCTATCGCGATGCGTAAAACACAAGGATTCTTCAAAATCATTGTGACAAACGATAAGGATATGCGCATCCTTGGAATGCGTGTAGTTGGTGCGCATGCATCGACAGCGATTCAAGCAGTTGGACTCCTCATCAAATTGAACATGTCGATTGAAGTTCTTTCGGAATTGATCCACCCTCATCCATCGATTGTGGAAGGAATTCAAGAATGTGTGCGTATGTTGTTGAATCGATCCATCTTTAAATCTTCGGTATTCAAAGATAAATTAGCGTGTTATTCATTGGTGGATGGCGTTAAAACACCACTCGAACGCCTGTAATGTCTGGTTTAGATTTTCCGCAATACCGTAAATTAGCTAATGAGAAATCGCATTACGAAATTCGCGATGATCGTTATTTCATAGAAAAACAAATCATTGGCAAACAAGTGTTTACCATCGAAATAGAAGCAAAACAATATCCTGAAATTTTGCGCATTCAAGACATGCTGAATTGCGAAGAAGGATTCTTACTTTCTACCAAAGCCTTGTTTGAGTCCATTGGAACGGAAAACACAGCGCTTGACCAAGCCTAGGCTTCATTAAACTTCGATTGTATTTCATCCCTTTTCGTTCCCTAAAATCAGCTTTTTTGCGTAGTTTTGTCCATCAAACAACACGTATAAATAGCATGGAACAAGAAGCTCCTTACATCCCAGTTAATAAAATCCGCATTGTAACCGCAGCCTCCCTATTTGATGGACATGACGCAGCCATAAACATCATGCGCCGCATCATTCAAGCAACCGGTTGCGAAGTCATTCACCTCGGACACGATCGTTCTGTAGAAGAAGTAGTGGATTGTGCGATTCAAGAGGATGCTCAAGCGATTGCAATGACATCTTACCAAGGTGGACACATCGAATACTTCAAATACATGTACGATTTGCTTCAAGAAAAAGGAGCGCCACATGTGAAGATTTTTGGTGGTGGCGGTGGAACCATTCTTCCATCTGAAATTGCCGAATTACAAGGTTACGGGATTACCCGCATCTACCATCCTGACGATGGAAGATCGATGGGATTGCAAGGAATGATTAATGACCTCATTCGAAAATGTGACTTCCCTGTTGGTGAACCGAGTTCATTGCCATCTTCCAATGAAGTTATTACCCAATTGGCGGATAAATTCGTTCCAACGATTGCACGCATGATTTCAGGTGCGGAAAATTTTCCGGCAGAAAACAGTGCATTATTAAAGGAAATTCATGCGATTTCAGATAAATCTGCGATTCCTGTTCTAGGAATTACTGGAACCGGTGGATCTGGAAAGTCATCTTTAGTAGATGAATTGGTTCGTCGTTTCTTAATTGACTTTACGGACAAGCAAATTGCAGTCGTTTCTGTGGACCCATCGAAACGCAAAACCGGCGGAGCCTTGTTAGGTGACCGCATTCGTATGAACTCGATAAAAAGTGAACGTGTGTATATGCGTTCGTTAGCAACCCGTCAGTCCAATTTGGCTTTATCGAAACACGTTGCTGAAGCCATCAGTATTTTAAAAGCGGCAAACTATGATTTGATCATCCTAGAAACATCTGGAATTGGTCAATCCGATACAGAAATCTTGGATCACTCTGATGTTTCCTTATACGTGATGACACCGGAATATGGTGCAGCTACACAATTAGAGAAAATCGACATGTTGGATTTTGCCGATGTGATCGCGTTAAATAAATTCGACAAACGCGGTGCGCTAGATGCATTGCGCGATGTACGCAAACAATACCAACGCAACCATAACCTGTGGGATTCCAATGTGGATGACATGCCTGTTTATGGAACGATTGCTTCCCAATTTAATGACCCAGGGATGAATTCCTTGTACAAAGTCATTATGGATAAAATGGTGGAGAAAACAGGTGCAGCAATGCATTCGACCTTCCAAATCACACGCGAGATGTCCGAGAAAATCTATGTGATTCCACCGGAAAGAACACGTTACCTTTCTGAAATTTCGGAAAATAATAGAGCCTACGACAAATGGGTGAATGAACAAGTGAAGGTAGCGGAAAAACTACAAGGACTTCAGTCATCTATTGCGACGTTAGAAAATACAACAATCGAGGACAAAGACCGCTTGATTAAAGGATTACAAGAAGCGTTTGAAAAAGAAAAATTAAACTTCGATCCGCGTAACTGGGAAATCCTTCAAAACTGGGAGGCGAAGAAACAATCCTTCAAAAATCCAGCTTACGAATTCAAGGTGCGCGACAAAGTTTTAAGCATTCAAACACATACTGAATCACTTTCTCATTCCCAAATCCCGAAAGTAGCTTCACCAAGATACAGCAGTTGGGGAGATATTTTACGCTGGGTTCTTCAAGAGAATTTCCCAGGTGAATTCCCGTATACCTCCGGATTGTTCCCGTTCAAACGTGAAGGTGAAGATCCAACACGTATGTTTGCGGGTGAAGGTGGACCAGAGCGTACAAACAAGCGTTTTCACTACGTGAGTTTGGGCATGCCGGCGAAACGACTTTCTACAGCATTTGACTCCGTTACTTTGTATGGAAATGATCCAGCGATTCGTCCCGACATTTATGGGAAAATCGGAAATTCAGGTGTTTCCATATGTTGTTTGGACGATGCGAAAAAATTATACTCCGGTTTTGACTTAAGTCATCCAGCGACGTCCGTTTCCATGACGATTAATGGTCCAGCACCGATGTTGTTGGCCTTCTTCATGAATGCAGCCATCGATCAAAATTGTGAGAAATACATCATCGCTAACGGACTCGAAGCGGAAGTGGAAGCAAAAATTGCAGCCATTTACAAAGCAAAAGGCGTTGAGCGCCCAAGTTACCAAGGAGAATTACCAGAAGGAAACAACGGATTAGGATTGATGTTACTCGGTGTAACGGGCGACCAAGTACTTCCTGCGGATGTTTATTTGGACATCAAAACGGAAACCTTGAAACAAGTTCGTGGAACCGTTCAAGCAGATATTTTAAAAGAAGATCAGGCACAGAATACCTGTATTTTCTCCACTGAATTCGCGTTGCGCTTGATGGGAGATGTACAACAGTATTTCATCGAAAATGGCGTGCGTAACTTCTACTCAGTTTCCATTTCAGGATACCACATTGCGGAAGCTGGAGCAAATCCAATTACACAATTGGCGTTTACCTTGGCGAATGGATTCACTTATGTGGAATACTATTTAAGTCGCGGAATGGACATCAACGACTTCGGTCCAAACTTGTCCTTCTTCTTCTCCAATGGAATTGATCCAGAATACGCAGTGATTGGACGCGTTGCTCGTCGTTTGTGGGCGAAAGCTCTAGCGAAGAAATACGGTGCGAATCCACGTGCGCAAATGTTGAAATACCACATCCAAACATCTGGACGTTCCCTACACGCACAAGAAATTGACTTCAACGACATTCGTACGACACTTCAAGCGTTGTATGCGATTTATGACAACTGTAATTCCTTACACACGAATGCATATGACGAGGCGATTACGACACCAACAGAGGAATCTGTACGTCGTGCCATGGCAATTCAGTTGATCATCAACCGTGAACTTGGATTGGCGAAAAACGAGAATCCATTACAAGGATCATTCATCATCGACGAATTAACAGATTTAGTGGAATCAGCTGTTTTAACAGAATTCGACCGCATTACAGAACGTGGTGGCGTTTTAGGAGCGATGGAAACCATGTACCAACGTTCGAAAATCCAAGAGGAATCCTTGTATTACGAGACCTTGAAACACACAGGTGAATTTCCAATTATCGGAGTAAACACTTTCTTAAGTTCGAAAGGATCTCCAACAATTTTACCAAAAGAAGTCATCCGAGCAACCGAAGAGGAAAAAGAATACCAAATCACGATGTTGCAGCACCTTCAAAAAGGAAATGAAACACCTGCTTTGAATGGAATTGCAAAAATTCAAGATGCGGCAATCAACAACCGAAACATGTTTGAAGAATTGATGGAAACGTGTAAGTTCGCTTCTCTTGGACAGATTACTTCAGCATTGTTTGAAGTAGGTGGTCAGTATCGACGCAACATGTAATTTGCACATGCGCATAGACATTCCACGTTCTTCCACGCCATTTTTCAGCGAAAAACAGCGACTTTTCACCGAAAATCAAGCGGCAGTATCTACGTGGATTCAACGTCCATTTTCGAAGGAAGCATTTTTGGAACAATTGACCGAAAAACAACGCGTTTTTGGTCCTGCGCAACGTGATTTGCTGCAAGATGGACTCGAAGAATTGTACGAAGATGTACTCCGTTCTGAGCAAGTTCAAGCGAATATCGAGAAACTAGGTAAAGACAATTGTTTTACGATTACAACAGGCCATCAATTAAGTTTAGCTACTGGACCCTTGTTTTTTATTTATAAAATCCTTCATGTCATCAAACAATGTGAGGAACTGAAAGTTAGTTATCCAGATTACGAATTCGTTCCTGTTTACTGGATGGCATCCGAAGACCACGATTTTGCCGAGATTCAATCGCTTCAATTGTTTCAACAGGTCTTGAAATGGGATCGTTCTAACGGAGGTGCAGTTGGACGCATGAACCTAGACGGACTCGAAAAAGTTGTTTCGGAGATTCATACGAAATTCCAACATCATCCTGACAGCGAAATTCACACTTTGATGGATGCGCTGTCCGGGGAAACTTACGGGAAAGCCTTTTTTCAATTCGTCAATGAACTATTTGGACATTACGGCTTGATCGTCATGGATGGCGACTTGCCGCTGTGGAAAGAAGCCTTCTCCCCTATTTTAAAACAAGAACTGCTCAGCGGATTTTCAGTGAAAGCAGTGGAACAAACGAATCGATCTTTAAGTCAAGCGGGATTTCCTTTGCAAGTTGAAGCGAAGGACACGAATTTGTTTTATTTGAGTCCGGAAAAACGCGATCGCATTCAACGAACAGAGACTGGATTTCAAATTGGTTCGAAAGAAATGGATACTGAAAGCATCCTAGAAGAATTAAAAAGCCATCCGGAGTCTTTTTCACCGAATGTGGTTTTGCGTCCAGTTTACCAAGAATTTCTCTTGCCGAACTTATGTTACGTTGGAGGTCCCGGTGAAATCATGTATTGGTTGCAATTAAAAGACGTTTTCCAAGAAGCAAACGTATTATTTCCGTTAATTCAAGCGAGAACAAGCATTCTTTTGTTGGAAGAAAAAAACTGGATCGATTGGCAAGGAATGGGATTCTCTACCCACGATCTGTGGCGCAATCCACAAGAATTAAAGCAAGAATTTCTAGCACGCGAAGGAAGTCAAGCCATTGATTTCAGTGAATTAGATGAATTAACCTTGAAACTGAGTTCCAAATGGACGCAATTAACCAACGAAGTGGATTCCAATCAAGTGAGCATGGTTGAAGCCGAACTGACACGTATCTCGAAGCAATTGTTTCAGTTGAAAGATCGTTTAGAGAAGATTCGCAAAGGAAAATTCGATAAGCAATTAAAAATGATTGATGTCATTTCTGCCACATGCTTACCAAAAGGAGAATTACAAGAACGCAGTTCCAATCTTTTCTCTTTTTGCGCAGATGGACACGTATAT
>CAIRMS010000326.1 GCA_903879765.1 uncultured Flavobacteriales bacterium | reverse complement strand
TTCGCGTTTAAACAATCGGCAATCACGTTAGCAATGGACATGACCCATTTTAGTAACGGGGCATTCAAAGTTCCTAATTTGGGAATAAATTTACCTTATGTTTCTGTTGGTTTCCAGCATTTTCTACCAGAGAAAACACTCAAAGTCCAGCCAATGGAGGTTTTTTATAACTATAATCATTGGCAACCAAGTGTAAATGGCATGCTTTCATTTAAGGAAACAATGCCTATTGGTGGGGAAAAATACCCAGTATATGCTGGTTCTTTTTCTATTCGAAATTATTTTACCCCAAAAGCAGGATTTGAAGTGAATTTAGATGTCATTTCAAAACAGGCACTTTTGAACTACGAGCCAATGGTGGCAAAATCCCAATTGGATATTCTGCAAGTTGGTATCTCCGCATCTTACTTACTTCCATTGGACCGTTTCAATTTTGTATATGGCTTAGGTGTATATGTACGTGATCGTTACCGTGCAGAAGGACCGCTCTACATTCGATTGGGTTGTAGGTATTACTTAAGTCATCAAATCAGTGCATTTTTTGGACTAAAAACGCATTATGCAAAAGCAGATTATTTGGAATTTGGACTAACGTATCACTTTAAAAAACGCAATAAATGAAGTTGATTTCTGTTGGACTCGTCATTCTTATTTTTTTTCAGCTTGCTTCGTGTAAGAAAGCAGAAAATAGGTCTTGTTGGAAAACAGCTGGCGAACAAATCACTAAGATCATTCCATTGTCAGAATTTCACGAAATGGAATTACATCAGCGCTTGAAAATTGAATTGATACAAGATACAAGTTACTACCTAGAAATCGTCGCAGGGGAAAACCTAGTGAATTTTATTGATTGGTCCATAACGGATTCCAAACTTGAAATTTGGAATCGAAATAAATGTCCCTATTTGCGCTATAAAAACGGCGATGTCACACTGAAAATTCACTTTGTCGATTTGTCCAAATTAATTTATTGGGGTTCAGAATTGTTAACGAATGCAGATGCGATTCAAACAAATCATTTGGATGTATTGATGAATGATGGCGCAGGCGATTTAAGTTTAAATGTTCTTGCCAATAGTATCAATGTTCAAAATCCTCACGGATTTGCGAACCTATTTCTAAAGGGATCTTGTAACTATCTTCGTCTTGATATTGATGGTAATGGTTGTTTTGATGCGCGTGAGATGCAAGTGCAGGATTCTATTTCTGTGATGTATGCTTCCAATGGTCGCTCATTCTTATCGACGGATCAACTAAAAATAAAAGCAGAGTTATCGAATTCTGGAGATATATGGGCCTATGGAGTACCTTCAAGTATTCAAAAAGTCCGTTATTCTACCGGTGATTTAATTTTCAAATAACCATGAAGTACATTTTTATCTCTTGGATTCTTTTGCATTCAATGTTTGTCCAAGCCGGAAATAAGGATACCTTACGCTTTCAACTACATGGACTAATTGATGGGTATTCAACACTTGGCAAGTCCAATTCCATTGGAAAGGTTCCATACTTGGTTTCTTCGTCTAATTTAAATTCCTTTCAAATCAATTTGAATCTCATGGAATTTACATGGGAGAACACGAAATGGAAATACGCGCTTTCTCCAGCTATGGGGACTTATATGCAGCAAAATTATGCGAATGAACGATGGTTCAAACGTTGGATTTATGAAGCATACGTGCAGCGAAAATTTAATAAATCGAGCATTGCAGCTGGCGTCTTCAGTTCGCCTTACACGCAAGAAACGCCAAAAAGTATTGATCAAATCAGTTATTCTCGAAGTTTAGCGCCGGAATATGTTCCCTATTACATTAGTGGATTGAAGTATAACCGAACGTTAAATGTAAACTGGAGTTTGTCTCTGTTTGCGATGAATGGTTGGCAAAAGATGGATTATTCCAACTTCACGCCGTCCTTTGGCTCTTTATTGGAGTTTAAACGTGATCGTTGGAAATTTAACTGGTCAACGTATATTGGAAGAGAAAAACCAACACTTGCAAAGGAATTTCAAACGCGTATTTTTAGTGAATGGAATGTTCAATATGCCAGACAAAAATGGTTGTTTCAAAGTTGTTTCTTTATCGGTACGCAAGGAATCAATTTTTCCCGCAATTGGGGACAGATAAATACACAGGTAGCTTATTCTTTATCCGATAAAATAAGGTTATATGGACGAATGGAATATTTCAAAGATCCGAGTAAGATTCAGATCAGCGAAGCACAACTTGCCTCTGAAAGTCTGGGGCTTATCTATGCAGTGAATGATGTTTTTAACATTGGGACAGAATTCCGCAGTTTCCATTCAGAAAAAAAAGCGTTCGAACCCTATCAATTTCTGTTTTTCCAGCTTAAATTCTGATTAAATTTGAAACTTCGTACAGCGATGTATATTTAATCATTACGACCCATGAAACTAATTTCCTTCAATGTGAACGGAATCCGAGCAATCGTCGGAAAATCCTTCATTCAAGATATGCAACGCGTTGATGCAGATATTATCTGCCTACAAGAGACGAAAGCAACGCCAGAACAAGTTCAGGACGCATGTGCATCGTTGGAGGGATATCATGTTTTCGCCAATTCAGCGGAAAGAAAGGGATATTCGGGAACAGCGATTTTAAGTAAAGTTCAACCATTAGATGTTACATATGGCATCGGAATTACAGAGCATGACACGGAAGGCCGTGTAGTATGTGCGGAATATTCGTCCTATTTTGTTGTGTCAGTTTATGTTCCAAATTCAGGAAGTGAATTATTGCGATTGGGATACCGTCAAAGTTGGGATTCAGATTTTCTAACTTACTTAAAAAAGTTGGAAGCAATCAAGCCAGTGCTTGTTTGTGGTGACTTCAATGTGGCGCATCAGCCAATCGATTTGGCACGTCCGAAAGAAAATTACAACAAAGCTGCAGGGTACATGCAAGAAGAAATTGACGGAATGAATCACTTTGTTCAAAATGGATTAATCGATTCGTTTAGAGCATTGAATCCTGAACAGGTCAAATATTCTTGGTGGAGTTACCGTGCTGGTGCTCGAGAGAAGAATGTTGGCTGGCGGATTGATTATTTCCTCGTTTCGCAATCCTTTTTACCTCAAGTGAAAGAATCATTTATTCTGAATGATGTTTATGGTTCAGATCACTGTCCAGTTGGAATTCAATTATAAGTTACCGAATGCAACATTTAAAAGATTCGTTTAAACACAAAGGGAAACGCAAGCAGCTCATTTTGGCTCTTGCAGACATGGGCATTAAAGACCAACGAATTTTGGATGCCTTTGATGTTGTTCCGCGTCATTTTTTTCTTGATACCGCTTTTGAAGATCAAGCTTATTCCAATATGGCATTTCAGATTGGCTCCGGACAAACAATTTCTCATCCTTATACGGTAGCTTTTCAAACAGAACTCTTAGAAATTCAAAAAGGAGATAAAGTATTGGAAATTGGAACGGGTTCTGGATTTCAAACCTCCATATTATGTGAGTTGGGAACTAAAGTTTTCTCCATTGAACGCCATAGTGATTTGCATCTAGCAGCCAAACATGTTGTTCATCACTTAAATTATTCGCCAAAACTATTTTTCGGTGATGGTTATAAAGGAAGTCCCTTGAATGCTCCATTTGATAAAATCTTGGTTACGTGCGGAGCGCCAGAAATCCCCCAAGAGTTGCTAAAGCAATTAAAAGTAAATGGAATTATGGTCATTCCTGTTGGTGAAGGTACCGAGCAGAAAATGTTAAAAATCATTAAGCAAGGTGAAACATCCTTTTCAAAAGAAGAGTTTGGTACCTTTAAATTTGTTCCAATGTTGGAGCGAACAGTTAACAAGTAATTACAAGCTATGAAAG
>CAIRMS010000325.1 GCA_903879765.1 uncultured Flavobacteriales bacterium | reverse complement strand
GTATCGAACATATCAAAAATGAAATGGATCCATTTTTAAGTGATTTTCAGTTCATTCTGCTCTAACGAAGCAAAGAAATTACGACCTTTGTGTCAAATTGACCCCATGAAACAAAATAAGATCCGCGAAGTACTTTCCAAACACCCTGTGATTCCAGTGGTGACTTTTCACACTGTTGAGGAGGTAGCGCCTAAAATGGAACAATTAATTGCACGTGGGATATTCTGTATTGAAATTACATTACGCACACCTGCTGCATTTGAGTGCATTGCAGAAGCGAAAAGATTGTATGGAGATCGTTGTTCAATTGGAATGGGGACGGTTGTTTCCGTGAGTCAAATTGACAAAGCCGTGGAATTAGGCATCGACTTCATGGTGAGTCCAGGATTGAATGCGACACTTGCACCAGCATTTGAAGCAAGCGGAATCGCTTTTATTCCCGGAGTCGCTACACCAAGTGAAATCATCGAAGGATTGCAATTCGGTTGGGATACGTTCAAGTTTTTCCCTGCAAACTTATTCGGTGGACTTGCAGCATTAAAAGCGTATGGACAAGTATTTCCAGCAGTGAAGTTTTGTCCGACGGGTGGAATTACGGAAGAAACACATCCAGACTATTTGGCTTTAGACAACATCATTTCTGTGGGTGGATCTTGGATGTAATTTAAGACGCTTCCCAACAACTTATTTCTCTCCAATCAGCTTACTTCATGATTTTTCTTTTTTCTCTCCTCTTGATCATCGCCGCTGAATGGATTTTCCTTCACGGACTCATAGAGCATTCCTTGTATGTGCTGGCTGGATTCCAAGGATTCGTTTTTATTGCAAGTGTTGGACTATTGTTTTTCAACTTTCGCCGCAGAACTCAAAACGCTGACTATCGCTTAGTTTTTACCTACATGGGCTTATTCATCGCTTCCGGAATTCCTGCGCTTGCTTATTTAATCCCAGGACTTTCTTATTTACTACTGGGACTCCCCTATTTGCAGTACATTGGATGGATTTTCTCCGTTGGAATCTTCCTAGGAATTTTATACGGTATTCAATTTGGACGATGGAATTGGAAAGTTCACCATGTGACGATTTCCTATCCAAACCTACCGAAAGCATTTGATGGACTGCGCTTTGTGCAAATCAGCGATATACATGTAGGAAGTTTTCTACACCGTTACCACAAAGTTCAGAAAGCAATCGATTTGATCAATGAACAAGATGCCGACTACGTGTTTTTCACCGGCGATTTAGTCAATAACAAAGCAGATGAAATGCACGGATGGGAAGCCCTTTTCTCCTCCATCAAAGCAAAAAAAGGAAAATTCAGCATCCTTGGAAACCACGATTACGGTGATTATGTTCAGTGGAATGAACAGGATGAAAAACAAGCGAATTTGGCCAATCTCATTCGCATTCATCAGTCCATTGGATTTCAACCATTATTGAATGATGCTGTAGAATTAGGTGAAGGATGTTGGCTTTTAGGCGTTGAAAACTGGGGGAAAGCACCATTTCGTCAAAGTGGAAAATTGACCGAAACGCTATCGAAGGTCCCAGTGGATGCCTTCAAAATATTATTGTCCCACGATCCGAGTCATTTTGACGCGCAAGTACTTAACACGGACATCGACTTAACACTTTCTGGTCACACCCATGGAATGCAATTTGGCATTGAACGCTTTGGTATTAAATTCAGTCCCATTTCTTTCAAATACCGAAAATGGGCAGGCCTGTATCAAGTTGGCTTACAGTATTTGTATGTCAACCGTGGATTTGGTTTCCTCGGCTTCCCAGGACGTGTGGGGATTTATCCAGAAATCACGCATGTCACCTTGCGAAAAGCGAATTAATATTCCATTTGTTTCCAAGGAAGAATATACCTACATTTAACTAAAATTTATATTTATGACTGCTCTTTACATTATCCTAGGACTTGGACTTGCCATCGTTTTCAGCTCCTTACTTACTGTCACCCAAGGCACAATTGCCGTTATTACCCTTTTCGGGAAATATCAGCGTATTTTAACACCAGGATTACGCATGAAAATTCCATTTTTGGAACAAGTGTACCGACGCATTTCCATTCAAAATCAAAGCATTGAAATGGAATTCCAAGCCGTAACCATTGACCAAGCCAACGTGTATTTCAAAAGCATGTTGTTGTACAGCGTCATGGATGCACAAGAAGAGACCATTAAAAAAGTAGCATTTAAGTTCATTAGCAATAAGGATTTAATGCAGGCCTTGATTCGTACGATTGAAGGATCGATTCGTGCGTATGTAGCAAGTCAGAAACAATCGGAAATTTTAGGATTGCGCCATGAATTAGTGGAAAGTGTGAAAAATCAAATTGACCACACCCTTGAAACATGGGGATACCATTTATTGGATTTACAAATCAATGACATCACCTTTGATCAAGCGATCATTGAAAGTATGAGTAAAGTCGTTGCATCAAATAACTTAAAAGCAGCGGCAGAGAACGAAGGTCAAGCTTTGTTAATCACCAAAACCAAAGCAGCTGAAGCAGAAGGAAACGCGATTAAAATTGCCGCTTTAGCAGAGAAAGAAGCAGCGATGTTACGTGGACAAGGAGTGGCATTATTCCGTCAAGAGGTAGCAAAAGGAATGAGTGAAGCAGCAGAAGAAATGAAGCAAGCGAACTTGGACACAAATGTGATCCTTTTCTCCATGTGGACAGAAGCCATTAAGAATTTCGCAGAATACGGAAAAGGAAACACCATCTTCCTGGACGGCAGTGCAGAAGGCATGCAAAAAACCATGAAGCAGATTCAGGCGATGTTATCTTCTGAACAAAATCAAAAATAGATTCGCTTATTTCCTTTGACAAAAGGAAGAAATTACTATTTTTGCCAACCGTTGCAGTTATTTAAATGTAACCCGGTCCTATAGCTTCCCGTAACGTCGGGACAAGCAACTTCGCTAAAGGACAATTAAGATTTTTAACTGTTACTTAAATGTAACCCGGTCCTATAGCTTCCCGTAACGTCGGGACAAGCAACTTCGCTAAAGGACAAATAAGATTTTTAACCGTTACTTAAATGTAACCCGGTCCTATAGCTCAGTTGGTTAGAGCAACAGACTCATAATCTGTGGGTCCACAGTTCGAGCCTGTGTGGGACCACGTCACCCTAAAAGCCCCTAGAAAAGGGGCTTTTTCGTTTAGAAAATATGATTAATTTCAGTACTTCTTTAATAGTTCAAAAAGTGCCGTATTGATATACAGAGTTTCCTTCCACACCTTTTTTGACTGAAGAATTCCAATATTCTCAAGTGCCTTAAGGTATTTTGCCGCGGTTATACGTGAGATCGATAATCGATTTTCCAAATATTCGCTCTTACTATAGGGATGCTCAAATAATAATTCGATTAATTCTTTACTGTATAATTTCGGAAACTCCTTCCTAGTCCTTTCCTTGGTCTGTTCAAAAAGCGTATTCATTTCTGTAACCTGATTTATTGTCGCTTGTGCAGTTATTTCAACTCCTTTCAAGATATAAAGAATCCAGTCTTCCCATTTATTATTCGTTCGCACCTCTTGGAGTAAACGATAATATTCTGACTTATTATCAATGATGTAACCGCTCAGAAATAAGACGGGTTGATCGAGCAGACCAAACATAATAAGATAGAGAATATTAATAATCCGACCTGTGCGTCCATTCCCGTCATAAAACGGGTGTATGCTCTCGAATTGATAATGTTGAATAGCCATTTTTACCAAATGAGGAATTTCGTCTTCATTAAGATTGATGAACTTTTCCATATTGCTCAACAACGAATTGATAACATCTGTTTGATCAGGGGGGGTATAAATAACCTTTCCCGTTACTGAATTTCTCAATGCCGTTCCTGGAAGTTTTCTTATACCCGCATTATTCTCTTCAAGAATTTGCTGGATTTCAATAACCGTATTGATAGTTAGGATATTTTTTTTCTGGATTGTTCTAAATCCAAATAACATGGCCTCCCTATATCTTAATACTTCCTTAGTGGAACTATCGATTTGATCACCCTTTGCCGATAATGCTTGATATAATTTATCTTGAGTGGTTATTACATTTTCAATTTCAGAACTTGCTCTTGCTTCTTTTAGGATAACCGCATTGAGTAAAATTTCTGGATTGGGTAAAATATGGATGATTCCTTTTAATTCAGCAAGAGCAACTGAGGATTTCACCAATTGCTTTAAAATAATTACGGATTCAATAAATTCGTTTGCAGGGGGCAAAATGGGCAAATCATTAAATGGAATCTCAAAGTTATCTTTTACGCTCTTTCCTTTTTTTCT
>CAIRMS010000324.1 GCA_903879765.1 uncultured Flavobacteriales bacterium | reverse complement strand
CGAATAAAAAAACCGCCATCGATTAAAATAGCGGTCTTCATATATCTAAACAAAAAAAATGTCCAAAGTTAGTTGATGTCGCTATGGATCCTTTAACATCTTGGCTAAAGGTGACAAAACCCACGCAATGGACAATACCATACAAAATTACTTTTTTTTCTTTTATCGTCATATCGATTCATTATTTTTTTCAAAATAAAAACACTTTTCAGCGCATGTTATCTAACGAAAAGAATGGATGAATATTGCCTACCACCCAAAAATTGTAATCCTACGGAACACGCTCCGTTACGCTGCAGTTGCACTGCTGCGGCACCACAAAAAAAAACACAGCGACGCCTTTTATTTACCGAAGAAATAGGAAAAATTCAATCCTGCACTGATCAAATTCCCTGACGATTTCAAATCAACCATTTTGAACAAAGCACAACGAAATGTCGGTTCAACTCGAATGTGTGAATTGTCGTTCAATGTGAAATCAATCCCAAAGCTAAGACTAGGGGATAAATTTACTTTACGAATGGAATTATCTGTTGGATTGATTGTTTCTTTTTCCCCTCACAAAATAATTTTCCAAAAACCTCGTTTGAAGTCCATGTTTTAATTGGTATCCGTTCATGAAATTTCTTCCCCTCGTCTTTTTAATCCTTCTCGGATCTTGCGTCAAAGAAATGAAGGTGAATCCCGTCTTTGAAGGTTCGAAACTGGTGGTCAATGCACTCATTTGTCCAGATTCCATCATACGGGTGCATGTAAGTGCATCTAGTGCAATGGGGCAGCCCATCGAACATTTAAAAGATGTGGAATTAACCTTGTATGAAAATGGACTTGAAGTTGGCGTCTTCTTCTACGATACTTTAGGATGGTATCAAAATGTGTTTTATCCAAGTGCTGGAAATTCCTACAAACTTGTGGCAAATAGTCCTAGCTTTGGAAAAGTAGAAGCGAATACTTCTATTCCGTTTTTGCCCCAAAACTTAAGCGGGACCTACTATAAAATATCTGATGTTCCTATTTCTGACAATGGTATTGTAAAATATTTTGAAACAGAATCAAAGCTGGTATTTTTAGATGATCCGCTGAAAGAAAATTATTACGAACTCGGACAAAACAAATTCCTTTATCAACAGACTCAAGAAAAGGATCCAAGTTTACTTTCGGATGGGGATTTGAGTTATAATCCACGAAATTACTATTGTTCGGATGCGCTCTTTAATGGTCAAGAAAAAACATTCATTCTCTGTAAAGGCGGATATGTTTCCTTGAGTCCCTTTGGTACCTTTTTCCACGATGAAAACTACCAACGCTTAATCAAAAGCTGCAGTCAGGAATATTATTTATTCCGAAAATCGTGGACCAAACATCTATACAATCAAAATACTGTGGATGTACTGGATGATCCTTTACAAATTTTATTTTATGGGGATCCGGTCACGATGTATTCCAACGTCATTGGTGGATATGGCGTTTTTGCCGGCTATAGTCAAACAAAACTAAAGATGAACTATGTGGAGTAAAGTAAGCCTTTTTCTTTTTGGATGCATTGCTCATGTTGCCTCCGGACAACAAATCCATATTCAAGGTGAAATTAGCGATTCAATCAGTGGTGAAGCAATTTCAGGTGTATCTGTCCTTTATGCTAAAAATGATGTTCCGGTATTGAGTGACGCCAACGGACATTTTATGCTCACATTCAATACAAAACAAGGAACGGAAGGACTTCTAGTGCGTTTTGTCGCTCTTGGTTATCAAACAAAAGAGTTGTCACTGGTTCCAAATCAGGATTACTATGAAATCATTCTTTCGCCAAGAACAAAAAACGTGAAAGAAGTCACGGTGAAAGCATCCAAGGACAATTTGAGTAGTTTGAATCTGCCCCTTGCTTTAGCTCGGAAAATTCCGATGCTCGGTGGTGAAGCGGATGTCATCAAAGCATTTCAGTTTATGCCCGGTGTCGCAAGCGGAGGCGAAGGTTCTAGCGCCTTGTATGTCCGAGGTGGGAGTCCAGACCAGAATTTGTTTTTACTGGATCAAGTTCCTCTTTATTACGTCAGTCACATCGGTGGATTCGTTTCCACTTTTGATCCAAATATGATTGGTTCGGTTCAATTGCATAAAGGGAATTTTCCTGCGCGTTATAACGGACGCTTGTCCTCCGTTGTGGACATTCACATGCGCAACGGGAATCGTTTCGAGACGAAAAAGGAGATGAGCGTTGGTTTACTTACAACGAAGTTTCAAATGGATGGTCCATTTAAAAAGGACAGTTTATGGACTTACTTAATCTCCATTCGTCGTTTCAATTTTGATCTGTTGATACGCATGTTGGCGCGTTTGGATTCCGGTGGAAACGCTACATCAGGATATACTTTTTATGATGCGAATATGAAACTCGTGAAACGCTGTGCTAACAAAGCATTACTCAGTATGTTTTATTACGATGGAAGAGACCGAATTTTTGTCCGTGGGAAAGAAAAATCAGTGAACGATGGAACCTCAAGTTATTCCTACAACAACACTTGGGGGAATCGTGTACTAGGCGTGAACTATGTGAAAGCACTTTCTTCAAAACTCATGGCAAATCTTACGGTTGGAAGTACCAATTTCTATTATTCCACAAAAATACAGGCACTTTTTTCACCCTCTTCGGGTGCCGCAACCAATAAAAACGAGTTTCAGTTTAGTTCGAAAGTAAATGATGTTTTGGCAAAGGCGCGCTTTAATTTACTGATAGACGAAAGCAAACGATTCGAATTCGGATTGAATAGTACCTTTCATTATTTCAGACCAGGAAACCTGCGTTCGGAAAATCAAATAGCTACGATTGAATTGAAATCGCAGGTGCTGTCCTTTGAACAAGCCGTTTTCGGAGAGTTTTATTGGGATATAAGCAAAGATTTGAGCCTGCAACTTGGGTCAGCGCTGAATGTGTACTTTGTGGAGGACACCGCTTTCATTGAACCCGAACCGCGGATCTCCTTGAAATATGACATGGCTGAATTAGGCATGCTACAACTTGGATTTTCACGCATGCAACAAAACTTGCACTATGTGTCGTATTCAGGATCGTCTTTACCCACAGATTTATGGTTGCCAGCCACAAAGAACTTTCGTCCGGAACAAGCCCTTCAAGCGAACTTAAGTTATCGTTCAGATATTCGTGTGGCGAAGGTTCCATTGGAATTAACCGTTGAAGGATTTTACAAGGATCTTCGGAATTTATTGGACTTCAAAGAAGGCATATCTTTTTATTCCGCGACT
>CAIRMS010000323.1 GCA_903879765.1 uncultured Flavobacteriales bacterium | reverse complement strand
GTTTCATATATGTCATTTCTGGATGGATCATGTACTAAAATTACAAATAAGCATGTAATGAATGAATACGTTATCCTTAATCATGTCTCAACTTAGCGAGTACCATTGATTTGACAACTTAGTTTTGTCACAAAAATCTTCAAAGTTTGTGACAAAAATGAAAAGCATAGGCACACATGTTAAAACGTCAAATCAAAATCCCAGGGTAAATTGTTTAACTGGATTTTTAGGTCTTCAAGGTTGGCTATAAGTTCCTCAAACGAAGGAGGATTTTTCTGATAAATCATTTCTGTAGTCATTCTTTCGTAGTCTTTTTTCCATGCAGCAATGATGTTTTTGGGAGGAATCGGATCAAGTGTTTTAGGGTTGTGTGCGTTGTAGTCAACACCACCAATTTTGGTAAACACATGCCGATGGTAAACAATTGTTTGATACAGTTCTTTATCGTGAAAGGATTTTTCGCTTATACCGGATTTGGATAGATGGTAGATGTCATAAATATGCCGACTTAATCTATCGAGTCTTCTCTTTTCCTCAGGTCGATGAAACTCTTCATGCAACAGAAATAATTTCTCTAGAAAAGTGCGTTCAGGTTTAACCGTAGGTACCATGAAGCCTTTTGAGGCGAAACTTTTTTCTGGAAAATATTCGTCAATTAACGAATGCATGATTCTTGCTTCGAATGGTTCTCGCAATGAGCGGCAACTAAGTTCTATCTGGATGCATGGCTCCATATAATCACCAGTAGAATTAATAAGGTTGGGATAGTAAATTTTTAATACGCGAGGGTCTCTATCACTTTCAGTTGTCTCAATCATTAGAAAATTAAGGTTTTCATAGCCCTGTGTTTTGAATGCTTTTTCAATTTCAGGAAAAAAGTTTTGGGCAGCATAGACCCCAGCTAATTTTCTAAGCGTTGTTTTCTCTTTTTTAGACCAATTGTTTTTGGGGCTCATTAAGAATTCTTGGTCAATGGCCAAATCAATATCTTCAGAAAATCGATCAATGAGTTTCCAAGCCTTGCTTAGGGAAGTTCCTCCTTTGAATACTAGATGTTTGGCAATATCCATTTGAAAAATAATTTCCATGGAACGACTTACCCACCAATCCTTTTCAACGGCGAATGGAGTCATTCCCGTTTGTGTTGCAATTTCAATAAAAACTTCCTTTCTATTACTTGCCTCTAATTGTAAGAATTCAATTTTATTCATTTAAAGTGCTTTAGTCATTATTTTTTGAATCCAAACAGGAGCGAGGCTGATGTCATGTTTTAATAGTTTAATATCTTCCTTTTTTAACAAGGCGATTATTTTCTGTTCTTCCTCCTCTGTAGCATTTCCAATTCCTATTTCCTTGAGTGCTTGTATGACTAATTTACTTATTCGTCCTTTTGCCAAGAGCATTTTTGGAGTTGTTTTTTTGAATTTTATTTTTGTTTTGCCCACATAGAGCTCACGAGAGGAACCATCAGTTAAATAAACGATGTTCATTGGCACCTGAGTACTCAAACCTAACGCGTTTAACGCATAACTTCCAGTTGGAACAGTTCTAATTCGATCTCTTTTTATAATTGCATTAGCAACTTCTTCTGCTGACGGAGTAAGGGGGCCTAGGATTTTACTGATTTTGGGCCTGACATATATACCATGAGCAATTCTTTTAATGATTTCTTTATCCTGTAGGCGATCGAGTGCTTTTCTCACGGCATCCGATGAGCCAAATGCAATGAAGTCACCTGGAAGTAATAAACAACCTCTTGGTTTGCTTAAAATGGATTTTTCTATCTTATATTCAATGCTTTGCATGAGATAAATAATTATAATATGTCACAAATATATGCAAAATATGTGACAAAAAATAAATAAAAATACTTCAGAAATGAAAGATGAAAGGAGGAGGATTATCAAGAAAAAGATTTCTAACCATTCCTAGTTTAGTTTTCCAGAACGATATATACCAAATAATGGTAAAAAACGCACGGAAAAACTATAAATATCGAT
>CAIRMS010000322.1 GCA_903879765.1 uncultured Flavobacteriales bacterium | reverse complement strand
GCCATCTGGACGATCCGAGAATGTTTTTAGTATAATGCGCGGTTTTCCATCTTGAAAATTTGCCTCTTCAGAAATCAAATGACCATGTAGAAACTCACGACGCTCATAAAGTTTACCTTCTATGTAGGATTCGCATTTTCCTTCTAATGGCGTTTTGTAATCTCCTGCCAAATAGGTAGAAAACACGTAATTACTTCCTTTTCTGATGTGTGTTTGAAAGGTACAGTTTTCTTGTCCATACAGTTGACCCGTCCAAAAAAACGATATCATCAATACGATAGAAATGGAAAAACGGCTCATGAACGTCAAGTACAACACAAACTTAATAAAGTTCAAGCAATGTGAACGATAATGAAGAAGATACGCGGTAAAACTTATTTTTCTGCAAGGACTTGAATAACGGCAGCATTCCCAAAGTGGAACTCACCTTCGTGTACTTCTCGCATTGTTTGATTTATTTTCAATGTAGGAAACGTGCTTAAGTCAGACTTTAATTCGTCTTCAGAATAAAGCAACGTTGTTGTCATTGGACCACCGGTTTTATAATTCACCTGATCCTTATGATAGGATTCCATGACCAATTTCCCACCATCTTTTAATGCTTTGTATAATTGTCCGTGTACTTTTTTACGCAACTCTTCTGGAAAATGCCCAAAAATAATCACGATACCGTCCCATGTATTCGCTTCTAAATCGAGGTCGTTTAAATCAGCACAAATGGTCTGTATTTGCACTCCCTTCATTTCCGCTAATTGATTCATTTTTTTTATTCCTTCTTCGGAATAATCAACACAGGTAACATCATGTCCTTGTTCGGCTAAAAACACACCATTCCTTCCCTCTCCTTCGGCTAAACATAGAATTTTTGAGTTAGGAGGGAAATTTTGTTCCTTTAAGAAATCATTCGCTTGCAAACCATAAGCGAAAACTTTTTCTTTATAACGCTCATTCCAAAATTCAACTTGCATATTAATCAATGTTTATTTGAACCACGCGTGTATACTTGTCGTCAAAAATGAAATTAAAAAAATAACTTCCCTTCGCTAACTGTGCATCATCGTTATAGCGAAATGCTTTCACTCCTGTTTTTTGTTTTTCGTAATATTTTTCCATCACGATCTTACCTTCGAGATTGGTGACAAATAACTCAACATTTCCTTTATATGGACAATGAAACTTCATATCCATTTCACCATGTGATGGATTGGGATACACGCTGACATCAAATAAATTAGCCCCAGGAATCACAGCTGCTTGTCCTGTGGTAGCTCGAACTAACCAAACCTCAAACATCGTAGCCTGAGCAGAAGTTACTCCTGTATTATTCACGGAAAAAGGATTTGCCTCTGTACTTTTAATTCCACCGACAATGTAACCGATACGCAAGGAATCCGCAGTGATTTGAGACAAATCAATGATTTCGTTACCCAGGTTGGGAACCGCAAAATCATTAAAAAAACGTGCCGAAGAACCGGTCAATGCAGGCATTTCTGTCGAAAACATAGATTCTTCAAATTGTCCATTTTGAGACATCGACAAACGGCTAATTGTTTTGACGAAAGGAACATTGGCATCGCTAGTTAAAACTCCATTCACATAAGAATATTGACTAATTCCTCCGAAGAAAATGTGATGCATTTGCTGAGATGCAGAATCATAAAAGGAAGCTTTGGCAGAATGATAATGACTTAAATACTGATAGAAATCTGTTCGAGGAACATAGTTGTTCGCGTGAATTTCCACAGGATACAAAAACGGTAAATCTGCATTTATTTGAAAAACTCCCGCTGAAATCAAGTAGCCAAATTCATTGTTCGGATATTTCATCGGTAAGAGATTGTAATCACGTCGGTGTAAATGCATTTGATCCAACTGCTCTGTATAATTTGTAATAGACAATTGTCCATTTACATGGGAAACCTGAAAACTTCGAATCCCACTTACATATGTTTGAACATATGTGGGACCACCCATTGGATTATAACGACCATCAAAACGATGTCCACCGACCAAATAGAAGGTGGAATCAATCATTCCAAGATTTCCTCCTGTTACCGCGAAGCGATCATCGGTCAGTTGAATAAAATTCGGACTGATATCCATTCCATTTAGGATGTCATTCACTAATCCGTTCAAATCAATTTCGGTTAGCTTCGGAAAGGTAATTTGGTCATTTGCACTCGGACTAAAACCATAGCCACCGGCAATATATAGTTTATCTCCCACTTGGAATTCATTCATGTTGGTGGACTGTAATTGTTCCTTTAATCCAACAGGCAATGTATTCACAGAAGCTGTCCAATATTGATTATTGGCTTTATCCAAAACATAAATCAACTCGTTGTTGTTACTCGCAGGAAATGCGTTAAAAGGCTGACGTGCATGCAGGCCATCTTTTCGTCCACCAATAATGATCCATTTCCCATTATGTTCTGCACTTGCAAAAGAATGTAGTCCAGGAAGATCGAGCAAGGAAGTTGGTATCAACTTAAGTTCAAATGGAAACTGGGTTGTTTGCGCAAAAAGGCCATTACTCGCAAGGAGAAGTAAGAAGAGTATTTTTTTCATTTTTATTATTTTAGGGCAACATCGTTTGAAATTCATGGAAGAAAACAAATAATCCCATCAGAAGGACAAACCAAGCAAATCCTTTTCGAAGGTGTTTTGTTTCCATTTTTTTGGCAAATTGACCGCCAATCAAAATACCAATGACTGCCAGAAAGGTAAGTAAACCTAAAAATCTCCAATCCATCAATGAACCTTGTGTCCAAACATCTCCCGTAAATCCAACCAAGGAATTTACGGCAATGATTAAAAGTGACGTTCCAACAGCCATTTTCATCGATAATTTACTGAACATGACTAACGCAGGCACGATCAAGAATCCACCTCCAACTCCGACGAGTCCAGTGAGGATACCTACAATAGATCCTTGTAACATCAAAGGATAATTATTCCACTGAAATGGGCGTTGCTCTTGTTCTTGTTCCCTTGATTGACCTCTTAACATTTTGAAGGCCGCAAATAACATAAGGATTGAAAACAACACCAACATCGCATTCGATTTCGTCAAAATCAAATGTTCAGAAGAATAAATCAAATCTGGTATTGTCGGTAAAATCCATTTTCGTGTGCTAAAAACAGTCAGCATGGAAGGAAGACCAAAAAGAACAGCCGTTCGCAAATCAACTTCCTTTTGTCGCCATTTAGGCAGGACACCTATCAAACTTGTAGTTCCAACTATAAAAAGTGAATAAGCCGTACCGAGCTCCGTTTGAACGTGAAATAAATAAACAAGAACTGGAACCGTCAGAATGGAACCTCCCCCGCCAATTAAGCCAAGTATTAGACCAATTAAAACCGCCGCTACGTAACCAAAAAGTTCCACTTATTTAAGAACTTTACTCTGACAAATAAAGTCTGTCGTAGGAACAATTGTTTTAGATATCGCTGCAAAACCGCCATCTACTTCTGAGAAATTTCTGAATCCACGTGCTTGTAAAATACTAGCGGCAATCATGCTTCGGTATCCACCTTGGCAATGTAAAAAGAAATGTTCGTTTGGATTGATGTCTTTTGTCCACTCGTTAATATACGCAAGCGGCTT
>CAIRMS010000321.1 GCA_903879765.1 uncultured Flavobacteriales bacterium | reverse complement strand
TTTCTTTAAGAATCTAAATTCATTGAGTGGTTAAATCAATTAGTTCTATAAATACCTATTTAATATAATATCTGATGAAATCCGTAATTGCATTACTGTTATTTCTGCCATTTTTTGCTGTTTCTCAAAGTACTGGTTCAAAAGATTTAGAGCAAGGCAATTTTTTCATTTCGCATTACAAAAGGGATTTTCTAAAATCTTCGTTTGGTAATCAAGTGGTAATGCAAGATAAGGAAGGGGTCATTTATGTAGGTAACGTTAGAAATGGCTTAATCGAATTTGACGGACAAAGGGTTAGGCGAGTATTACAGAATGGAAAACCGATGAGTGCTTTCGTGAAGGACGCTGAAGCTGATTCGAAAAATACGATTTACCTAGGACTTAATGGGACCAATTTTGGGTATTTGGAAAAAAATAAATTTGGTCAAAATGAGTATATATCACTTTCCGATAAGCTACCCAAAAAGGATGAAGTCACTTCTACTTTTTGGGGTTTAGTCGTTCATCATGATACTTTATTTTTTCAAACAGAGAATGAGGTTTATTTATTTAAGGATAAAAAGTAATTGCGATCATATAAGTTTAAGGATGATGTTCATATTATTCTAGGTTCGCCCGATGGAGTTTATTTAAGGGTTTGGGGGAGGGGTTTATTTAAGTATGCTGCTAAAGATGGATTTTCGGTCATCAAAGGTTCCGAAAAATTGTTTGCTCAAAATCGGATTGAGGCAAATTACCAATTGGACAACGGGGATCACCTGTTGGTTTCTCGGAATATCGGATTAATTAGGATGACGAAGAAAGGCGAATTCCTGCCTGTGGATAATCCTTATGCCAACAAATACGTCATTGATGGTTTGGCTTATATTAATGATAAAGTCATGCGAAATGGCAAGATTGCCATTATTACGATGGATAAGGGCATATTATTTCTAAATCAAGATTTAAGCACAAACGCGGAAGTTGGCATAAGTTCTGGTTTACCGCAATCAGGTTTAGTATTCGTCATGCAAGATCGAGTAGGAGATATTTGGGGGGCAAATTCAGGAGCCACTAAAATCTCTTTTGATCCTTCTTTGACTAATTTTTCTTCCTTAAATGGAATTGTAGGTAGAGTATCTGATATCATTAGGCACAAGGGAAAATTAATCATTCGAACAGGAAAAGATTTATTCCAATTTATACCTAAAAAGTCAATTACTGAAACTTCGGTATTTAAGTCTTTGGATGTTAAAGAGTTAGGGGGTTCTTTGACTTTATTTAATGATCAAATTGTATGTACCAATAATTATTCGATTAACGCCGTTTTAAATGGGAAGAAGATTAAAATTTCAGATACCTATCGAAGTGGCAATTCTATTCAATCTAAACTAAATCCCTCTTTATTATTTAGTAGTAACTCCGCTTATGGACTTTTGCTACATCAATTTAATGGTAAGGTCTGGAAGCAAATTAAAATAATAGGGGGTGAAAAATATAGTGGAAACAACTTAAGAGAAACAGAGCCTGGAAAAATTATTTTTATGACTAGGAAAGGGATTGTAGAATTTATTTACGATGCTACTGGGCAGGGAACTTTTGTTAATTTAAAACAAGATAAATCATTCTCTAAAACCAAACAGCTCAATGGGATTTTTTATGTAAATGATAAATTATTAGTATCTGTAGATTCAACTTTTAAGGTTTTTGTTGTCGATTCCAAAGCTCAAAAACTTAGATATTCAGGCTTCAGTTTAGATGAAATGGTTTCGGGTGAACTATGGAATTATACCTATAATAAAGAAGCGGGATATGGTTGGTTAGTCTGTAAAAAAGGATTATTTAAAACTTATTTTGACTTGAAAAAAGGATTTACATTTAAAAAATACCCTTTTTATAAAGTGGATTTAGATGAGTTAAGTTACAATGTTTTACCAGAAGGAAGTGGTGATGATGAGGTTATTTGGTTTGGTTCGCAGGACAATAAATTATATCGCTACGTTCCTGCTTTGGCTTTAAAAGAACCAGCCCAACAATTTAAAGCCTTAATTCGATCGATCTCTTCCAATGGTGAGCCTGTTCCCATTGTACCTGAAACACTTCCTTTTTCTCAAAACAACCTGGTGTTTGAGGTGGCCTATCCTTTATATGGAACAGAAAACAAGACAACGTTTAGTTATTGGCTCGAAAATCAGGATGATACATGGACTGAATATACCAAGGATTTCAAAAAAGAATATACCAATTTAAGTGAAGGCACTTATACTTTTCATGTAAGAGCCATGGACGCAACTGGCCATGTAAGTGAGGAGACAAAGGTCAAATTTAAAATTTCCCCACCCTGGTATCGAACTATTTTTGCCTACCTAGTTTACCTTGGATTGTTAGTCTATCTGTTCATTTTGTTTGGAAAATACCAAGCTAAAAAATCAAGAGGCAAAGCAGAAGATGAGCGCAGAATGGCTGAATTAGAGGCGGCAAAGGATTTGCAAAATAGAATGTTGCCTAAAACCTTGCCTAAGGTTGAAGGCTTAGATATAGCCAGTTATTTACAAACATCATCGGAAGTAGGTGGTGATTATTACGACTTTCATCCCCAACCGGATGGTAGTTTGGTCGCAGTTTGTGGCGACGCGACCGGACATGGAACGGCAGCGGGTATGTTGGTGTCCATCACCAAAGCCGGTTTAATCGGCCTTCCTCTAGATGAACCGAATAAAATGCTGTATGACTTAAACCGACTTGTTAAAAAAGTGGATTTGGGGATTTTAAGAATGAGTTTAAATATCGTTCATTTTAAAAAGAACAAATTGAAACTTAGTTCCGCGGCTATGCCACCGTGTTATTTGTATATAGCCAAGGCGAAGAAGATTGAAGAAATTCAAATCAGTGGTTTGCCTTTAGGTGGATTGTATGGGGCTACTTTTGATATGGAAGAACGCTCATTTTCAAAAGGTGATATTTTTGTCATCGCCTCGGATGGCTTACCGGAAGCTCCAAATTTAAAAGGGGATCAATTGGGTTATCAGGCTGTTGAAGATTGTATTTTAGCTAGTGCAGACAAATCTGCCACAGAAATAAAGGATGCTTTGGTGGTATTAGGAAGTGATTGGTTGGCTGGCCAAACAACCCCTGACGATATTACGATAGTTGTTATAAAGCACGTTTGATCAATTATAAAACGAAGAGAATGTTTATAGAACGTAA
>CAIRMS010000320.1 GCA_903879765.1 uncultured Flavobacteriales bacterium | reverse complement strand
TCATGTATTTTGATGTAAATCGAATTGCGCCAGATTTTCTCAGTACTTCACCATTAATTTCAACGTCCTCAGAGGTAAACGCTAGGATTGTTCCTGATTCTAAAAATGAAACGGCACTCATATTGTTTCCCTTTAAAAAGCACATTTGGTTCTCATTTTGTCCCTCATCCTTTACGCTTGAGGCTGTTTCCATTTGACTCTGCCCAGCTAACTTCTTTTTATATGCTTTGTAGTCAAGTTCAACTAATTTAAATTGTTCTAATGTATTGTCTCCCCAGTCTATGATACAATCATAATTTGAGTTACTAAGACTCCAGTAGACGTCTATGTATGCTTGTCCATTTGATGTATTGATAATCGATGGGTAAATCATGTATTTTTTTGTAAATCGAATCGCTCCAGATTTTCTCAGTACTTCACCATTAATTTCAACGTCATCAGAGGTGAACGCTAGGATTGAGCCCGATTCTAAAAATGAGACTGCACTCATATTGTTTCCCTTTGAAAAGTACATTTTTGTTTGAGAAAATGCTTGAAAACAAAGAAAAAGTAAAAGTATTGAGGTAAGAATGATAGACTTAGACATGATTAAAAAAGTTATGTTTTTATTAACGCTCTAAATTAACTCAAAGTTTTGAAAAACAAATATTAATAAAATATATCGAGTAGAGCTAAAGAAACTTTTAGAGCTTAATTTTTACTGTCAAGTTACTAACGATTTGTCTATTACTTCAACAAATTCACATGGCCAATCTTTTCATAGACTTCCCCTGATTCTTTTAGTGTGAAACGTAACTTCCAAATGTAAGTACCATCTTGACAGGCCTGTCCGTTAATTGTTCCGTTCCAACTATTATTCATATTCGGTTGCGTATTTGGTGAAGGTGGAACTTCATTGGATTCATAAATAATTTCTTCCCATCGGTTAAATATGGTAAATTCATATGTCTTTGGTTTTATAATGGTGGATATAACGGGATAGAAATATTGATTGTTTTCATCATAATCCGGCGTAAATGTATTTGGGACATATACCAGTAATTCATCCTTAATTCGAATTACTTGGAACGCTGTATCGGGACACATTCCTTGATTCATAGCAGTCAAATAGATTTGATACAGTCCTGGAGGGCAACCGTACGTATACCCAATTTGGTCTTTGTCCGTAGGATCATAGAATGGAGTAGGAGGTGTGAACAATTCACTCATGGGTGATTGCGGGTCACATTCTCCTAAATCCCAGAAATAATTCGTAGAATTCAAAGAAGTATTAATGAAACTAAAGGTTGGATTGATGAGCGATTGACTCAAATCAGATGGATCCACATCAAAACTTGCTTCCGCCCATTCAATTCCGTCAATATTGATCAGTGCACTTGTATCGTTGTCGCAATTGAAACCTGAGTTTGTTACAATCACAAATATCGAAGTGTCCTGGTAAATATTGAAACTATAGGTATTCAAAATGGACGTGCTCTGCAATAAAATGGAATCCGGATAATTTTGATTAATGGCAGAATACCACGTATACGTATTCGATGAATTCGGTGTCCCACCTGTGAATACAGTAGTCAAATCAACTTGTTCATCCATACAAGCCATGAGATTTCCTTGAATGGTGATTTGTGGATCATCATAAACGTTAATCGCAAATGTATTGGTGTCATTACATCCAGCACCCGTTAAGTTTACTTTAACAAGGTAGCTTGCATCTGAAGTAAGTGCAGGGGTTGTGTAGTACACTGAAGTTGCACCATTGATTACTTGGTAAGGTTGACCCGTTGGATTGGATTCATACCATTGGTAATCAGAAACACTGCCAATCCCTCCCGAATATGACGTATTCAATGTAACTTCAGCACCCTCACAGACATCGGTTAATCCGGTAATGTTGATGATTGGATCAGGAATGACCGTGATACTCACTTGATTGGACGGTTGGGAAATACAGTTTATCCCACTTTGAACAACTATAACACTATAGGCAATTGTTCCAATTTGATTAGATGGAGGACACAAGGTAGCCGTATTCGCTCCGACCGCCGGTATCCATTGATATGTGTTTGTTCCTACACCACCTTGAACTGTGGCAGTAAGACAACTTGCCGTACCTGCTGTATCTATACATAGAATTTGATCTGCACTATTTATACTTACAATTGGATCATTTATTACAGCTACGTGAAATGGAGGGGTTAGTGCATCATTACATCCATTGCCGTTAAATGAAACTACGCAGTAATAATAGTAATTACCAGATATATCGAATGGTGCGAAGAAATTGTTAGTATTGCCTGGAAAAAATGTTGGGGTGTTTACTTGCGGTGTGATTAAAGTACCTCCGGTATTACTTGGATTTGAATTTTGATACCATTGATAAGTTGCAGTTCCGGCACCACCTGTGAACTCAGTAGTAATAGGAATTGTTCCACCATTACAAATTGTAGTATCTGAGTTTATTTGGCTTGTTGTTGCATCAGGGTTAACGTTTATGATTATTGGCATCGTAGTACCATTGCAACCTCCGCCGAATGCAGTTGCAGAATAAGTTGTCGTGTTATTTGGACAAACTTGAATTACATGTGGAGATGAATATGTCCACTGAGGAATTTGACCTGGAATGTTCCATAGCACAGAATCAACAGATACGTTTCCTAAAAAGTTTGCCGTCAAGTTAGTACAGCCTCCCAAGCATATTGTGTTCTCCG
>CAIRMS010000319.1 GCA_903879765.1 uncultured Flavobacteriales bacterium | reverse complement strand
TTGGGAATTGAGTACCTTACGTCCTGATTGGTTGATTGAGGACCTTGCAAAAATCGCAAGTGGAAACACCTCTCAAAACCTGCATTTTTACAAAGAAGTGAAATGAAAGATTGGAGTTTGAAATGGATGATTGTCTGTTTGCTATGTTTTTTACCATTAGCAATGTACCTCCATTTGATCGCTGGTCAAATTGAAATTTCATTTTCTTCCTACTTCAATTCCATTTTAAATTTTGACGCAAACAATACAAGTCAAGTATTGGTCAGAGAATTTCGAATCCCAAGGTTATTCATGGCCATAATCGCGGGCGCTGGATTGTCTTTATCCGGGATGTTTATGCAAACCTTATTTAAGAATCCACTAGCTGGACCCTACGTGCTTGGAATAAATTCAGGCGCAAGTTTGCTGATTGCCTTAAGTCTAATGACCGGAGTCCAATTTTTTCAATCGAATTTCGGTTTAATTGGAACAGCGTTGATTGGTGCTTTTGCTGCTGGAATGCTCATGATGCTCATTGCACAGCGTTTGAAATCTCAAATTACTTTATTATTGGTTGGATTAATGTTTGGGAGTTTTACGTCCGCATTTGTCTCCATTTTAGAATCGTTGGCGGGAGCAGAATCCTTGAAATCGTACACGATGTGGTCGATGGGTTCCTTACAGCAAGTAGAGTTTGGTCAACTTGGAGTGATATCATTGATTTTTTCGTTAGGAATTCTTGGTTCTTTTTTATTGGTAAAACCTTTAAACATACTGGTTATAGGGGAGAAGTCTGCGTCATTACTTGGCTTGCCGATTAAATCCGTACGAATGCTTGTTCTCTTTTTAACAGCGTTATTTGCGGGATTAATTACGGCGTTTTGTGGTCCAATTGCATTCGTAGGAATCGCTATTCCAAATTTGACACGCATTTTATTCCAGACGACAAATCATCGGTTTTTGATTATTGGCAATTGCTTAATTGGCGCCATTTTTCTTGTATTAACGGATGCGTTTATTCAAGTTTTAGAAGGACAATTGAGCATACCCTTGAATGCGCTCACCTCCATTATCGGTGCACCGTTTGTTGTATTTTTATTAATGCGTAAACTCAAATGATTCAATTAACACAACTGATTATTGGGTACAAAAGCGCGTTGTTGCGTTCGGAGAACCTGCAGTTAACTTCGGGTAGCATATATGCATTGATCGGTAGAAATGGCATTGGAAAATCAACGTTCATTCAAACAATCGCTGGTATTCAAAAACCTATTGCAGGTGAAATCACCATAGAAGGACAAGCTATTTCTGAATTTAACATGAAAGAAATTGCAGAAACGATTTCTTTAGTTGATACTCGTTTTGAGGGAGTTGAATATTTGAAGGTAAAGGATTATTTAGCGTTGGGAAGGGCGCCATATACAGATGCTTTCGGTCGATTAAATTCCAGTGACTGGCAAATTGTTGAGCATGTAGCAACAGATTTATCCATTGTTCATTTACTTGAAAAATATACGGATCAAATTAGTGATGGTGAACGTCAACTTTGTTCCGTTGCGAGGTCATTCGTACAAGAAACGCCCGTTATTCTTTTGGATGAGCCGACGGCATTTTTGGATTACATCAACCGTAAAAATCTACTTGAGTTGCTTGTTAGACTTTCCATTGAAAAAAAGAAGTGTATCATCATGTCCACGCATGATTTGGATTTATGTTTGGATCAATCAATTCCATTCTTATTAGCGGCAAATGGTGAGATCAACTTACATGAAACATTGACGAAAGAAGCGATTTTACTTGCGATGTCCTAAAATAAAAAAAAGGCCAGCGTTTGCTGACCTTTCCTTGAAGTATGCATACAGTTTAGACTGTCATGATGTCTTTTTCTTTTAGTTCTACTAATTCGTCAACGCTCTTAATTGCTCCGTTAGTAATTTTTTGAACTTCGTCTTCAGCACCTTTTGCTAAGTCTTCCGAAAGTCCGTCATTCTTTAATTCTTTAATCATGTCAATCGCATCTTTGCGGTTGTTGCGGATACCTACTTTAGCGTTTTCTGCTTCAGCTTTCGCACGTTTCACTAAATCACGACGACGTTCTTCCGTTAAAGGTGGCACAGTAATGATTAATTGTTCACCATTATTCTGTGGATTTAATCCAAGATTGGAATTGATGATTCCGCGTGCAATTTCGTTCAGCATGGCTTTTTCCCATGGTTGAACTAAAATGGTGCGCGCGTCAGACGTATTCACGTTCGCAACTTGCTGCAATGGAGTCATGGAACCATAATAATCCACCATAACGCCTCCAAGCATTGCTGGAGATGCTTTTCCTGCGCGTATTTTTATGAGTTCCGTTTCGAAGTGACTTATGGTTTTGCTATTTGAAACCTTAAAGTCATCATAAATCATAATTAGTTCTTCCGTCATCTCTTTTTAATTACAAACGATTGTACCTACTTTTTCACCAGACATTAATCTTTTTAAATTGCCTGGGGTATCCATATCGAAAACGATAATGGGTAAATTATTTTCTTTACAAAGGGTAAATGCGGTAAGGTCCATTACATTTAATCCTTTTGAATAAACTTCATCAAATGAAATTTGACTGTATTTCGTTGCCGTTTTATCTTTTTCTGGGTCAGCTGTATAGATTCCATCCACACGCGTTCCTTTTAAAATCACTTCTGCATTGATTTCAATTGCTCTCAATGAAGCTGCGGAGTCAGTTGTAAAAAATGGATTCCCTGTTCCTGCGCCAAAGATTACTACGCGTCCTTTTTCTAGATGACGCACAGCGCGACGACGAACAAAAGGTTCAGCGATTTCTTTCATTTCAATGGCAGAAAGCAAACGCGTTTTCACACCGTTAGATTCTAAAGCAGATTGCAGAGCCATTGAATTGATCATGGTTGCAAGCATTCCCATGTAATCACCGTGTGTACGGTCCATTCCACCTTCTTCTGCCTGGACACCTCGAAAGATATTTCCTCCTCCAATAACAATGGCTACCTCAACGCCCATTTCATGTAATTCTTTAATTTGAACCGCATAGCTATTGATTCGTTGATTGTCGATTCCAAATTGTTTAGCTCCCATTAGGGATTCACCACTTAATTTTAGAAGGATACGTTTATAGGTCATGTTATGAAGGATTGAGCAAATATACAAATCGTTTACTTAGGTTAATTTTAAACACAAAAAAAAAGCTATCAAACGATAGCTTTTTTTTAAAATATTAACTTAAGGAGAATCGTTTAAAGTCGGTGACTGTTAAATCTTTCTCAGTGCTGTTCAAGAATTGTTCTACGGTCATTTTGTTATCGCGAACGAAAGCTTGACTTAACAATGTGTTTTCTTGGAAGAATTTATTCAAACGACCCAAAGCGATTTTCTCAGCCATATCAGCTGGTTTTCCTTCTTGGATAGCCAAATCTTTTCCTACTTCGATTTCACGTTCAATTGTACGTGCATCAACACCGTCTTTATCGATAGCGATTGGATTCATTGCAGCCACTTGCATAGCTACTTGTCTTCCTGCTTCAGCGATATCTGCAGCTGTTCCAGCGCTCAATCCAACTAAAGTAGCCAATTGATTTCCTGGGTGATTGTAAGCAGCAACGAAATTTCCGTTGATTACTGCGTAACCAGAAAGGTCTAATTTCTCTCCAACAACACCTACTTGCTCAGTAATTTTTTCTTCAACAGTTAAACGTGCGTCGTAAGGAAGTGCTTTTAACTCTTCAACAGATGCAGGAAGTTTATCTAATGCGATG
>CAIRMS010000318.1 GCA_903879765.1 uncultured Flavobacteriales bacterium | reverse complement strand
CTACCACCATATAGAATTGGAATGGATGCGCCAGATTCACCAAAAAATTCAAGTAAGACCGAACGGATAAACGTGTGAACTTCTGTTATTTCAGCTGTAGTGGCCGTTTGACCCGTTCCAATTGCCCAAATCGGTTCATAGGCAATGGTTAATAATGGAACATGATCATTTCCCATTCCAGAAAGACCTGATGTTAATTGAGAGCGTATAAACAACAAATGTGTTCCATACTCTCGTGTTTTTAAATCCTCACCGCAACATAGAATAAAAGGGAAAAAGTGTTTGCAACTCGCATCTACTTTTTCCTTTATAAAATCAATTGTTTCATGGAATTCAATCCTGCGTTCGCTGTGACCAATCAGCACAGATTGCACACCAATACTCTTCAATTGAGGGATGGACACTTCTCCTGTGTACGCTCCGGAATCTGAGGGATGAACATTTTGTGCGCCGATATGAATTGCCTGTGACTTCGTTAAATCAGATAAAAGAACGCTCGTTGCATATAAGCGGTATTCGACGTGATTCTTATTAGGATTAATCGAAGTAAAATGATTTAGCCAATCTTGAGCGTCAGCCGCAGTTAAATTCATTTTCCAATTTGCCGCAAGAATAAATTTTCTCATGGTCGAAAATAGTAATAATTAGCGGAAGCGAGCCCAAAAAATCGGGAAATAACACCTGAAACTATTTCTTTATTTTCTGCAATTGAAGTTTAAGATCAGACTTATTGAACTGATTTTTCCCCTCCGTCCCTTCATAGAATTTCATGATGTTGCCATTCCATAAATAACACACACCCGGCACATTTTTCTCATTTCCAATTGCGTTCCAGAATTCAATGATTTCGATCACTTTGTACGGATAGCTTGCCCCTGCAAATTTGAAGAAATTCGGAATCTCCTCAGGTGCTTCGTCCATAAAAATGATCTGAATCTCTGGGAAATCTGGATTCGCTTTACGCATTTCCGTTAGCTCTTTTGCTGTAGCTTGGCAGTGTTCGCAAGACGGTGCGAAAAAGCAAAGAATTTTTTTCCCTTCATCAATGTTTGCATAGTATTTGGCAAAACCTGATTTCTTTTGTTTTGGGCCAATTGGCTTTTCAGGCGTTTTCACAGTGTCTTTCGGATTGACATTTAGTGCCTTTCCATCCACTTCAGGAGGAATTGTCTTCGTTTTTACCATTGTTGTGTCCGGACCAATTGGTGCAACCGCAACAACATCGGTTGGTTTTTTAAAAATTGGAATCAGCATAAACATTGCTAAAACACACGCAGTTAAAATATTTGTCATGGCTAAATAATTTGATTGTTTCGGTAATACTTCATCATGTTTCCATAGTAAAAGTCCAAGCAAACCAATGGAAAGGACATTTTTCATGATTGCTTGAAATGGCGTCATTGGAAGTAGACTACCAAAACAACCACAATTCCCTACATTTCCTTTGGTTATAATTTCAATGGATAAATGGACACAAAAAACAGCTAACATCAAAATAATGGAAGGAATAACCCATTTTTTTAGGTTAAATGGGAAAAGGAGTAAAAATCCTAAAGCAAATTCGACACCAATCAATGTTCTGGAAAAGTACTTCGCTAACAATTCAGAGAATCCCATCGGATACAACTGTTGAACTTCAAACGTTGAAATAGTTCCATACATCGATGGATCTGGAAATATCTTACCCAATGCGGAGACGATGAAAAGTCCAGCGACAATGATTCGAATGGACCAAGAACTAATGGTTAATTTATCTTTCATACAGCATATTTTTATTGTGAAATTAACAGAAGATTTAGTCCTCTTTTGGTAATTAACAGCCTTTTAACAAATTACTGTAAATGAATTAAGGCGAAGACACTGTAATTCAACATATCAAAGTAATTCCCCTCAATCCCTTCGGAAACAAGAGTCATTCCAGCATTATCCTCAATTTGTTTGATGCGTAAAACCTTTGTGAGAATCAAATCCGTTAAGGAGCTAACCCGCATTTCGCGCCAAGCCTCTCCATAATCATGGTTCTTTTTTTCCATTAACTCAAAAGCCTCTTTTTCG
>CAIRMS010000317.1 GCA_903879765.1 uncultured Flavobacteriales bacterium | reverse complement strand
GAAATTCATTACTTCTAAACCCCTATACCGATAAATTGTTTTTGTATCACTCAATCAACTCTAACGCTTGGTCATGAAAACAAAACGCTTGTAAAATTTGAGACTACAAAAATTGTTAAAAAACATTCTTAAATCAATTAAAGAAATTAACATTAACGCGATGTTATCAACACCAAAAATCGCAATCCTTTCACCAATAAACCCTTCAGCAATTTTCAACACTAAATGGAAAGATATTCACATCAACAATATGTAGATTTTAATAACTATTCCTTGAAACATCATCAATTAATTCAAATAAATTTCTTAAGTGAATTAGGACAATAAAGTTATGCAGGAAATTTATTTTTTTCATAAAACAATGAATGAGTTTTTGAACACGTTAATGTTCAAACTTTAAGAAATACAGATGTACTTAATAAAGACTAATTTCTCGCCTTTGTCGAAGCGTCATTTAGAAGGCCTACAACACCTAATTTTTCCAAATTTGTGTCTTCAATGTTCACATGAACTGTCGCGATTTGAACAGCATGTTTGCGCTTTTTGTTGGGATAAATTACAGCGCACTTATTTTGAATCGTATGAAAGTGAAAGTGGCATGGATCAACTTTTCTGGGGTAGGATTGAATTGAGCGGTACTTTTGCATTGTACTTTTTTGAAAAGGAAAAACCTATTCAAGACATTTTACATGCGTTGAAATATCAATTTAAAGCCCCTCTCGGCAGACATTTTGGTGAGCTAATGGGAAAAACAATCTTTAATAGTGACAAGTATAAAAGCATAGAAGCGTTGATTCCGGTTCCTATACATCCGCAAAAAAGGTTTTTACGGGGCTACAATCAAAGTGAGTTGCTGGCAGAGGGTATTGCAAACATTCTAGATTTACCTGTTTTACTCGATGTCGTTCATAAAAAAGCAAATAATGCTAGTCAAACAAGAAAAAATAGATTTCTTCGCTGGGACAATGCAAGCGAACAATTTAGTCTAGGGAAAACGCATATCCCCTTTCGACATATTGCGATCGTTGACGATGTAATCACCACGGGATCTACGCTAGAGGCAATGGCTAAATTATTGCGTCTGCGCTATCCGGATCTTCAAATAAGTTTGCTTAGCTTCGCCATAGCAAAATAAAGATGGACTCTCAACACGTATTAATTATTGGGGCAGGACTCGCTGGCACGAGCTTGGCGCATCAACTTTTGGCGAATGGACACCGTGTTCAATTCGTTGACCGTGGTGTAAATCACTCAACAGCTGTTGCAGCTGGCATGGTAAATCCAATGGTTTTTAGAAGAATGAATAAGTCTTGGCGTTTGGATGAGTTCATGAAGGATGCAAAATCGTTTTACCTTCACATGGAGAAAGAATTGGGACATGCCTTGTTTCATCCAATTGTTATTCGTCGAATGCTGTCTTCAGAACAGGAAAGAAACTTTTGGTTAGAACGTTCCAAACTACCTGAATACCAAGACTATTTAACAGAACTAACACCAGAGGACGAAAGCTATTCACTCGCTGAAAATCACTTTGGTAGTGGCCGTTTGAAATCCTCCTTTTGGGTGGATGCAAAAGTATACTATGAGAAAAATCTTGACTATTTTGAACGAAAAGAAAGCTTATTTAAAGAAGATTTTGATTTGTTAAGTTTTGATGAAAACACACTGAACTACAAAGGAACAAGCTACG
This sequence comes from uncultured Flavobacteriales bacterium, assembly GCA_903879765.1. Lineage (GTDB taxonomy): Bacteria > Bacteroidota > Bacteroidia > Flavobacteriales_D > Crocinitomicaceae > UBA952. The sequence continues at coordinate 23,625 of CAIRMS010000317.1, read as the reverse complement.
ACAAAGTGGTTTTTACAGTTGGATATCAACAAATCAACACACCTTTTTTTAACGAGTTACCGATTCAACAGACAAAAGGACAAACCATCCGTGTTCACTCAAAGGAAATACCAGAAGTTGAATCCCTGAATCGGAAATGTTTTGTGCTTCCACTGGGAGATCAAGTATTCAGAATCGGGGCGACCTATGAATGGGACAATCCAGATTTGAAACCAACAAATGAAGCAAAACAAGAATTAATGGATTACCTTAATGCTCTAGGATCTTATTCTTATGAAATCATTGATCAACAAGTTGGGGTGCGTCCAACCGTTTTAGATCGCCGACCAATTTTAGGAGCGCATCACACCATAAAAAACATGTACCTGTTTAATGGACTAGGAACAAAAGGATATTTAATGGCTCCAACGTTAGCTAGAGAATTAAGCGATTACATGTTCCACGAGATACCTTTAGACAAGGAAATTTCGATCGAACGATTTTACAGGAAATCAAATTCATAAAAAATAGTATCTTAGTTCATTATAAAACACGCGTTATGGAATCAGAATTAAGCAATAACAAATCATTAAAACTAACCGAGAACAGTCTAATTTTTATGACTGAAGTCGTTAAGTGGGCTAAATTTTTAGCTATTTGTTCCTTTGTGGGACTGGGAATTATGGTCCTATTCGGAGCAGGAATGATTATCCTTCAATTTGCAAGTTTCAAGAGCGGAATTCAAGTTTTAGTCATGGGTATTTTTTACATTTTGATGGCGGCACTTTATTTATTCCCGGCGCTTTATTTGTATCGATTTGCAACTGCATGTGGGGAAGCCATTAAAAAATTAAACGAAGACATCTTTGAAGAAGGAATTGAAAATTTAAAATCCCTATTTCGTTTCACGGGAATATTGACAATCATCATCCTTTCATTATATGCTGTGGGTATTCTTTCCGTAATAGCAGTGTATCTGATTAGCATGTAATATAGTCGGGACATTACACCTCAATTCAGCGGGAAAATCGTATTTTTGTTGCTGCTATGAATCACATTCGAAATTTCTGCATTATTGCACACATCGATCACGGTAAAAGTACCCTCGCAGATCGCTTACTTCAAACTACGGGAACGATATCCGACCGAAACATGCAGGCTCAGGCTTTGGATGACATGGACCTGGAGCGCGAACGTGGAATCACCATCAAAAGTCACGCCATTCAAATGAGTTATAAGTTTGAAGGGAACGATTATATTTTGAATCTAATTGACACGCCAGGACACGTTGATTTCTCCTATGAAGTTTCGCGTTCAATCGCAGCTTGTGAAGGTGCTTTATTGATTGTTGATGCATCTCAAGGAATTGAGGCTCAAACGATTTCAAACTTATACTTGGCCCTAGAACACGACTTAGAAATCATTCCAATCCTCAATAAAATGGACTTGCCTGGCGCGATGCCGGAGGAAGTTTCTGATCAAATTGTAGAGTTAATCGGTTGTGATTACGAAGACATTATTCAAGCGTCAGGAAAAACTGGACTTGGAGTAGAAGCGATATTGGCAGCTGTTGTGAACAAAATTCCAGCGCCAAAAGGAGATGAGTCAGCGCCCTTACAAGCCATGATTTTTGACTCTGTTTTCAATCCATTTAGAGGAATCATTGCCTATTACAGAATCAAAAATGGTGTATTGAGAAAAGGACAGAAAGTTCGTTTTCTGAATACAGGAAGAGATTACAACGCTGATGAAATCGGAATTTTAAAAATGGATCTTTCGCCACGAAACGAGGTGAGAGCAGGCGATGTAGGATACATCATTTCAGGAATCAAGCAAGCCAATGAAGTAAAAGTTGGTGATACCATTACCGAAACAGAAAATCCATGTGAAGTTCCAATTAAAGGATTTGAGGATGTAAAACCGATGGTCTTTGCTGGGATTTATCCTGTAGACAATGAAGATTATGAGGAGTTGCGTTATTCCATGGAAAAATTGCAACTGAATGACTCATCATTGGTGTTTGAACCTGAATCATCCGCTGCCCTTGGATTTGGGTTCCGTTGTGGATTCCTCGGGATGCTACACATGGAAATCATTCAAGAGCGTTTGGAACGTGAGTTTAACATGACGGTTATTACAACAGTTCCCAACGTGTCGTACAAGGCTTACATGAAAAAAGATCCAGAGGATGCGTTAATTGTGAATAATCCATCTGAACTTCCTGATCCATCTGGAATGGAACGCATAGAAGAACCTTATATAAAAGCGCAAGTCATCACGAAAACAGAATATGTTGGTGCGATTATGACTTTGTGTATTGAAAAACGTGGCGAATTACAGAACCAAGTGTATTTGACACAAGACCGTGTGGAAATTACCTTTGAAATGCCATTAGCAGAGATTGTCTTTGATTTTTATGACCGTTTGAAATCTGTTTCTCGTGGATATGCTTCGTTTGACTATCACCCAGTTGGGTACAAAGAGTCAGATTTGATCAAAATGGACCTTTTACTGAATGGCGAACAAGTGGATGCATTATCGGCATTGGTTCACCGTAGCAATGCCTATGATCTAGGAAAACGCATTTGTGTCAAATTGCGCGAATTAATCCCAAGACAACAATTTGAAATTCCGATTCAAGCAGCTATCGGCGCGAAAGTGATTGCGCGCGAAACCATCAAAGCCTTGAGAAAAGATGTAACAGCAAAATGTTACGGTGGAGATATTTCCCGTAAACGTAAATTATTAGAGAAACAAAAAGCTGGTAAAAAACGTATGCGCCAAGTGGGACGAGTAGAAGTTCCTCAAGAAGCCTTTTTAGCGGTATTGAAATTAAACGACTAAACTTAAACATATGAATTCTATTTTAACTCATGCACATTCTGGCTTACGTTGGGTAGCTATTATTCTTTTATTGCTTGCTATTGCGAATGCATTTACTGCGAAAACGTATGAAAAGAAACACAAAATGATCAACCTTTTTGCCATGATTACCTTGCATACGCAGTTACTAATTGGATTAGCGCAATATTTTTTCACTTCGAAAAAAGTCTTTTTTGGTGAAAATTGGATGACAGAGTCTAAAGGGATGTACCGATTTTTTGGAATGGAACATTTAATTGGAATGCTTGCTGCAATCGTTGTAATTACTATTGGTAGAAAACTAGCAGAAAAACAAGAATCTGATTTGGCTAAACACAAGAAAATTAGAACATATTATATCATCGGATTCATTTTAATATTGGCCTTTATTCCTTGGCCATTTAGAGAAAATTTACATGTAACTTCATGGTTCTAAGACGCGTAATTTTCCTACTGTTTTTATTGGGGTTGGCTTCTTGTGGTAACGATAACGCTTCAAGTAACAACGAAACTTTACCTTCTGAAACACCCGCTGAAAAAGGTGCCTCGTTGTATACCGTAAATTGTGCAACTTGTCATGGAGAAGATGGGAAAATGGGTGGATCAGGAGCGAAAGATTTGTCGCAATCACATTTAAGCGATAAGCAAATTAAAAAAATACTACAAAAAGGTAAAAATGCCATGCCGCCCATGTCCGCGATTTTAGAGAATGAGGAAAACATGGATTTTGTTATCCAGCACATTAAAACGTTGAGAAAGTAATGCAAGAAGGCCACGTAACAGTAGATGCAGTAGAGGAATCTTGTATTTTAGTTGGCGTAATCACATCAGAAATAGATGAGGTTATTGCAAATGAACATTTGGATGAATTGGAGTTTCTAGCCGAAACAGCCGGAGCAATTACACACACGAAATTTTTACAGAAGTTACCTTATCCAAATCCACGAACTTACGTCGGGACAGGAAAACTGGAGGAAATCAAACAGTACATGAGAGCGATGGACATCGAAATGGTGATTTTCGATGATGAATTATCGCCTTCTCAATTGCGAAACATAGAACGCGAATTAGAATGTAAAGTACTTGATAGGACCATTTTAATCTTAGACATCTTCGCTAGTCGTGCAAGAACGTTTCATGCGAAAACGCAAGTAGAATTAGCACAATTACAGTACATGTTGCCTCGTTTGACAAGACTATGGACTCACCTTGAACGTCAAAAAGGAGGGATTGGACTGAGAGGTCCTGGAGAATCCCAAATTGAAACAGACCGTCGAATTATTCAAATGCGTATTTCCTTGATGAAGGAAAGGTTAAAGGACATTGATAAACAAATGACCATTCAGCGAAGTAACCGTGGACAACTTGTTCGTGTTGCTCTTGTTGGATATACAAATGTGGGCAAAAGCACTTTGATGAATTTACTTTCCAAATCTGATGTCTTTGCTGAAAATAAATTGTTTGCCACGCTTGATACAACTGTTCGCAAAGTGGTGATTGACAACATGCCCATGCTTTTAACGGACACCGTTGGATTTATTCGCAAGCTACCTCAACAATTGATGGAATCATTCAAGTCAACATTAGACGAGGTTCGCGAAGCAGACTTACTCATTCATGTATTGGATATCTCTCATCCAAATTTCGAAGATCAATTTAATGTGGTGAATGAAACATTGAATGAGATTGATAAAACAGAGAAACCAACCATTGTTGTGTTTAATAAAATTGATGCGTATCAACCTGTTCTGAATGAAATGAATGAAGAGGAGGAGGATGTTAGAACGTTGGAGTCTCTCAAAAAATCATGGATGTCAAAAATGAACAAAACAAAATGTGTGTTTATTTCTGCTCAAAACAAGGAGAATGTGGAGGAATTGAAGGAAGTACTCTACGAAGAGGTTAAAGCGATATTTCGTGTCCGCTATCCCTACAACAATTTCTTGTATTAGTCGACCACTAATTCTAAGTCAATCTGACGTTTTTTAGGATTTACCTTGGCTATTTTCACACGTACTTTATCTCCGAAATTAAATGCTTTTCGGAAACGCGCACCTGTAATTTTAAAGTTGTCTTGATCGAAATAGTAACGATCACCAGGAATTTCTGACATCGGAACCATTCCTTCACAATGATTTTCGTCCATACGAACAAACATTCCATGTTCCGCAATTCCGGAAATCGTCCCCTCGAAAACTTCTCCCAAGTGGTCCATTACGAACAAGGTTTGGAAATATTTCGTGGATTCTCTTTCTGCTTCGGAAGCTTTGCGTTCATTTTTGGAAATACGCGTACAAATGGCTTTTAACTCACCACCATATTTATGTTGCTTGCTCGTCAGTTCTTCCTGTAAAATACGGTGAACCACTAAATCGGCATAGCGTCTAATAGGTGATGTGAAATGGCTATAATGTTTAAAAGCTAATCCATAATGACCAATGTTCTCTGTTTCATAAGAAGCTTTTGCCATGGAACGAATGGCCATTGATTGAACAAGTGAAAACTCATTTTCTTCTCGAATTTCTTCAAATAAGGCGTTCAAATTTTTAGCGATGGATTGTGTATCGTGTAAATCGATTTTATGTCCGAATTTTTCAATGAACACCGAGAAAACATCCATTTTTCCTGGATCTGGCGAATCGTGAACACGATAAATCATCGGGAATGGATCCCTTCCTTTTTCGGGCTTGGATAAGAAAGTTGCCACTTTACGGTTTGCAAGCAACATAAATTCTTCAATTAATTTATGCGCATCTTTCGATGTTTTGATCACTACTTCCGATGGATTCCCAACATCGTTTAAACGAAAACGCATCTCTTCAGATTCAATGCTTAATGCACCATCTTTTAAACGTTGTTTTCTTAAAATATGAGCGACTGAATTCAATTTACGAATGACCGTTTGATGGTCTCCATCCTGTCCTTCGATGATTTCTTGTGCTTCTTCGTAGGTAAATCGTCGGTTCGAATGTATGACGCCTTTTCCATACCATTCTTTGTATACTTTTCCTTTATCGTTCATTTCAAAGACGGCAGAGAAGGTATATTTATCTTCGTGCGGCCTTAATGAGCAAGCAATGTTTGACAATTGTTCCGGCAACATAGGAATTACACGGTCAACTAAATATACAGAGTTCGATCGCAGTAAGGCTTCGGCATCCATTGCCATTCCTGGACGCACATAATGACTAACATCCGCAATATGAACACCAAGTTCATAATGACCATTTTCTAATTCATGGTAGGAAATGGCGTCATCAAAATCTCGTGCATCAAAGGGATCGATGGTGAAGGTAAGGGTTGATCGAAAGTCTCTGCGCGTTAAAATTTCTTTATCGTCTAGTTCAACAGGCACACGTTCCGCTTCCTCTAAAACAGCATCTGGAAAAATGGGATTGATCCCTTGGTTGTATAAAATAGAAAGCATTTCTGTGTCATTGCTTCCAGGCATTCCTAAAATGGCTACAACTTCGCCAAATGGTTTCTCTGCAGATTTTGGCCAAACAGTAATTTTAACTAGCGCTTTTTCACCATCTCTCGCACCATTAAGGTTTTCTTTTGGAACGCGAATTTCTAAGCCACTGCGATTATTGTCAGGAATAAGCAATGCCGTTTTATCTCCGAACTGTATGGTACCAACAAACTGAACACGTTCTCTTTCTTTGATTTCAACAACAGCTCCTTCGTCTCTATTGGGACCAGATTTGAACACGCGTACTTTTACGGTGTCGCCATTTAATGCTTGTCCAATGTTCTGTGGTGCAATAAACACGTCTTTATCTTTTCCTTCAACGACGACGAATCCGGCTCCGCGTTGTGTCAACTGAATGACACCCTCAACTAAATTGGACCCGCCATTTAAGCTGTATGTGAAATGATTGATTCGTTTGATGGCATTTTTCGCTGCCAAAGCATTCAAGCCTTCGAATACTACCTGACGGCTCATGGGATCACGAGCCTCAACCATGGTACAAATTTGTTGGTGTGTTAATTCAACACCTTGGTGTTTCTCGAATAGGCGAATTAATATCGCATTGATACCCGATTTTTTTTTCCCGGGAGCTGGTTTTGAATACCTTTTTTTGGACATAGCACGAAATTAGACAATAATATTGTCTAAAGTGTTCGAAAAGATTGAAAGTAACAATTTAGTGACGAACCACTAATTTTTTGGTAATGGATTTACCTGTTGAAGTTTCAAAAATAAGGAAGTAGATTCCATTACTGAAATCACCTACATTGATTTTCTTGCTTCCGTGAATCGTCTCTTTCATGATGACGTTTCCAACTGCATCCATTAATTTGAACGTAGACTGGTCCATGCCAGCTAGTTGTATAGAAACATATTCAGATGTTGGATTTGGATAAATGCTTACGCCAACTTCTTCTTTCACTGGTTTTACTGCAGCTAAGTAATCAACAATAACATCGACAGAGTCTAAGAAAGAAAGTCCATTAGTCGAAATAAAATAACGATAATGAGCTGTTCCATATACGCCATCAGCAGGATCTATAGAAGCCTTTAATTTTCCATATTCACCATCATTGATTGTGAAAAGAACAGATTGTGACCCTGGTGAAGTCCAAGGATTTGTATTCATTTGTCCGGAGGAATAACAAGTTCCACCAAAAGGATCGGTTGCATGCCCCCAACATAAAGCATCTGTCCATCCAGCTGGAGCATCTATGCGTAAGCGTGTTACTCTCCAATTTTGAGCATTTCCTGTGTTGTTTTCAACATCCAAAGCGACATCAAATGATGCGTTTGATGGAGCAACCACTGTGTGAGTAGCGCCTGAAATGTCAGATGTTTGCCCATCTACATGAATGACAATGCCATCTTGTGCATATGAGAAAACACTCAAACCAAGTGTGAAAAGGAGAAATAAGGACTTCATCATGGAGTATCAGTTTGTTCAAAAATACGGAAAATTCATTAATTTTCAAAATTGCGGAAAGTTTTTCAGGTCTTGGTTTTTTTATACCTTTGAGTTCGGCAAGGTTTTTGACTAGTCGTGCCAAAAAATGATACAACAATGAAAACACTTTTTACACTTGCCTTCGTACTTTATGCAGGAATTTCAGCATTCTCGCAAGACGCTCACACCACTGAAAGCCAACTAAAACAACTACCATCTGTAAACTTGGAGGATATAAATGGTAAATCCGTTAATACAAGCGCAATTGGTGCCAATGGTCCAATAATTATTAGTTTTTGGGCTACTTGGTGTGCTCCTTGTAAAAAGGAATTGAACACCATTCATGAGCTTTATGAAGATTGGCAAGCTGAAACGGGCGTAACATTAGTAGCTGTTTCGATTGATGATGAAAAAACAAAAAGTCAAGTTCCTGTTTATGTGAATGGTAAAGCATGGGACTATATGGTATTAATGGATCCGAATGGCGATTTTAAACGCGCTATGGGTGTAAATAATGTCCCGCACACTTTTTTAGTGGATAAAGATGGTAACATTGTTTACTCACACAATAATTATGCACCGGGAGATGAAGATAAATTGTACAAAGAATTACTGCATCTAAGCGGAAAATAAATCCAATGAACAAACTTCTAATCGCTACATTTGCCTTGTCACTTACTTTTTTGAGTAGTGCTCAAGGCTCTTTAACAGGAAACATTGAAAGTACATTTCAGTATTTGAATGCAGATTCCATTATTGATGCAAAACAACCAGCAGAAAAAGGCCTGATAAATTCCTATATGAATGTTTTCTATACTCAAGGAAATTTCAAAGCAGGAATGAGGTTAGAGTCCTATTTACCAAGAATTCAGGGATACCCAAATCGCTTTGATGGAACGGGAATAGGCATGCGATATATAGGATATTCAAATAATTTTGTCGATGTTACTTTAGGCTCTTTTTATGAGCAGTTTGGAACAGGTCTTTCTTTCAGGGCCTATGAAGATCGTGCATTAGGTTATGATAATATGATGGACGGTGCGCGAATCATTGTTCGTCCAACAAAGGGACTCGTTATCAAAGGGGTTTATGGCTATCAACGTCTTTCCTTTCAGGGAGGAAACATCATCCACGGCGACGGAATTGTCCGTGGAATAGACGGTGAATTTCACCTGAATGAAGGCTTGAAAAAAATGAAGGAATTTCCTTTGGATGTCGTTTTAGGCGCTTCTTTTGTGAGCAAATATCAGGAGGATAATAATCCAGATTGGATTTTGCCGCAAAATGTCGGTACTTACGGAGGACGCGTAAAATTGCGCTACAAAAACTTTTATGGTGACTTAGAATATGTTCAAAAAGAACAGGATCCTTCTAGTGACAATAATTACATCTACAATTATGGACATGCTTCGGTTTTCAATGTTAGTTATACCCGAAAAGGACTAGGGATTCTGGTTTCTGGAAAATCTGTCGATAACATGAGCTACCGTTCCGACCGAACAAAAGACTTACAAGATGTTTTTGTGAATTACCTACCGTCTTTAAACAAAACACATACATACAACTTAGTTGCGACCTTGTATCCATATGCGACGCAACCATTAGGAGAAGTAGCGTATCAAACTGATGTTCTTTACACGTTTAAAAAAGGAACAAAATTGGGAGGAAAGTATGGAACAACAATAGGCGGTAATTTCTCTACAACGTATCAGCCAAGACATAGTTTAGATGGTATTAATCCCTTGGATTCTACTGGTGTGACCTATGTTTGCCGTCCGTTTCAAGCGAGTGACAGTATGTATTGGCAAGACATCAACTTTAACATCACTAAAAAGTTCAGTAAAAAATTCAGTGCGATCTTGAGTTATTACTCAATAAAAATCAATAACGACGTGGTAAAAATTTCCAACGATGCTTCAGGAATTATCCATGCAAACATTGGTGTGACAGAGTTTGCCTATAAATTCAATTCAAAACATTCCCTTCGCACAGAAATCCAAGGTTTGTTTGTTCAAAAGGAAGCAGGTGCGATAAAGGATAAGGGAAATTGGGCAACATTATTAGTAGAGTATTCGATATCACCTAGTTGGTTTTTCAGTTTTATGAATCAATATAATTATGGTAATCCTGACGTAGAAAAACGTGTGAATTATCCAATTTTAACCTGCGGATATATCCGTGATGCCACTCGTTTCACCGTTTCCTATGGTCGTCAACGAGCTGGATTATTTTGTGTAGGTGGAGTATGTCGATTCGTGCCAGCTTCCAATGGTTTAACGCTTAGCTTTACTCAAAGTTTTTAGTATGAAAAAGTTTTCTCTTCTGTTTCTTCTTGCCTGGTCCATGTATCTTTATACTTCTTGCGACCGCATTACAAACCCATATCCGCCACAAGTAACCTTAGAACTTGACACCACGCTTTATCCTGGCAATTGGGCTGATTACGTTGCGAATGAATGGCCAACGTTTAACGCAAACACGAACATTGACCGAAATATTCTAATTGAAGATTATACAGGACACAAATGTATTTTTTGTCCGGCGGCAGCAGATTTAGCGCATCAACTAGAATTAACCCACGAGGGAAGGGTATTTGTTTCTTCGATGCATGTTGGACCACTTGGAATTGGAGATTTCCAAACAGTAAGCGCACCGGAATATCCAATAGATTTTACCAATCCACAAGTTGTCGAAATAGGAACTTATTTTGGAACAAATGATGGAGGATTTAGTGGGAATCCCCGCGGAACGATCAATCGTTTTCTTTCAGGAGGAAATATTTTCCAAAGTCCGAATGCATGGACGAGCATGGTAAACACAATGCTTGCTGAAAACACGTTAAAGGTGAATATGCAGTCAGCTTTGAATTATTATCCTCAAACGCATGGTGCTTTCCTTCACGTTGAAGTGGAAAAATTAGATCAACAATTAACGAATGAGTTAGGAATCGTTGCTTACGTATTAGAGGATTCTTTGGTTGGTGACCAAAAAATGAGTGATAATTCACACAATACCAGTTACATTCACCGCGATATTCACCGAGGAAACCTAAATGGACAAGCTTTCGGAAGGGTGTTAGGACCAAATGACATTCAAAACGGGAAATACTATGTGAACTACAGTTTTGTCGTTCCAGATCAATTAGACGACAACTATAATGCGGATAATATGCATGTATTAATTTACGTTTACGACCGCAGTACTTGGGAGATATACCAAGTGATTCGTCAGAACATTATTCCTTAATTCGTATTTTTCGAAATTCCAATGGCGCTAAGACAACACCTTGCACAAAAACTGGAACAGCGGCTTTCTCCTCAACAAATCCAGTTGATGAAATTGCTTCAGGTTCCAACCATGGAATTAGATCAGCGCATCAAACAGGAGTTGGAAGAAAATCCAGCGTTGGAAGAAGGTGCCGATGACTTTGAGGATGAATTTGAACAAGAAGAGGAGTTTGATGATCCAGACGGGGAAGAAGAGTTTGACTTATCGGATTATCTTGATGATGATTCAGCAGACTATAAAACACAGGTAAACAATCATTCCAAAGACGATGAGGAGCGAGTGATACCATTATCTGGCGAACAGTCTTTTCAGGAAAAACTAACTGAGCAATTGCATTTGTTGTACTTGGAAGATTCACAATTTGTTATTGCTGATGTCATCATTGGAAACCTTGATGAATCGGGTTATCTTAACAGAAGCATCGATGCTATTGTAGATGATTTGGCTTTTTCGATGAATGTAGATGTAAGCGAAAAAGATGTGCTTGATATTTTATATTTGGTTCAGGAACTTGATCCTGCCGGAGTTGGCGCGCGCAATTTACAAGAGTGTCTTTTGATTCAAATCAAACGAAAACAAGACGGGGATATTTCTAGGTACACAGCGAAAAAAATCCTTGAAAATCACTTTGAAGAATTCACAAAAAAACATTACGAAAAAATTGCAAAAAAACTTGAAATCGACGACCACGATTTGAAGGATGCAATCGATGAAATTTTAAAATTAAATCCGAAGCCTGGTGGTTCGATGCGTGAATCCGCTAAAAACTATCAGCAGATTATTCCTGATTTTACCTTATTTGAAAGCGAGGGCCGATTAGAGCTTGGATTAAACGGTAGAAATGCTCCTGAATTAAAAGTGAGTAGAGAATACGAAACAATGCTTCGCTCCTATGCGGAAGGAGCAAAATCATCTAAGTCGGATAAAGACGCGTTGTCATTCGTTCGACAGAAGTTAGACGGGGCAAAATGGTTTATTGATGCGATTAAACAACGTCAACAAACATTATTATTGACAATGGGCGCAATAATGGATTACCAAGAAGCGTATTTTTTGTCTGGTGATGAAACCAAACTTCGCCCGATGATTCTTAAAGATATCGCGGATGTGATAGGCTTGGATATTTCAACCATTTCAAGAGTTGCGAATTCTAAATTCGTTCAAACAAATTATGGGATTTTTCCCCTGAAGTACTTTTTCTCTGAATCATTATCAACCGACAGTGGAGAGGAAGTATCTACGCGTGAAGTGAAAAAGATTTTATCTGACGCCATCGAAGCTGAGGACAAACACAATCCATTAACCGATGAGAAATTGATGGATTTATTGAATGAAAAAGGTTATAATATTGCTCGAAGAACAGTTGCTAAATACAGAGAGCAATTGAATATTCCAGTTGCTAGAATGCGAAAAGAACTATGAAAGGAAAACTATCTCATTTAATCTCTTGGGTATTTCTACCCTTGTTCATGCCTACATATGGTCTGTTATTGACAATGTATATTCCTTCTATTCCGAAGGACTTAACACAGCCATCATTATATTTTATTCAGCCAGATATAAAGCTAAGGTTAATCCTTCTTTTTTTCTTATTTAGTGCTGTTGCACCAGGATTGTCCTTTCTCGCACTTCATCAAAAGAAAGTAATCAGCACGATCGACATTGAAAATCAACGGGAGCGTAATATTCCTCTTTTGGTCATGATGGCATACTCGCTCGTCTTGTTTTTATTGTTTTTCGTGAAAGCACCTAAATCAGCACTTCCGATTGCCTTTTATGCACTTCCATTGTCTGGTTTCTTTGTCACTACTGTGTTTATGGGAATTAATAGGTGGATAAAAATTTCTTTGCATGCTGGTGGAGCTGGAATTTTAGTCGGATCATTATTTGCATTTTTTTTACAACAGCAATCATTTGCCTTTTGGATCCTACCCACTGCCATAATCATTTCTGGTTTAACGATTGCAGCACGTTTATATTTAAATAAACATCGTCCAGTAGAGGTTTACACAGGATGGACGTTAGCCCTAATCATTACATTTGTCACTCATTATTTTTACTTTCAAGGTATATGAAACAATCCATTTTTCTTTTCCTTTCCTGTTGTGTTCTTTTGTTTTCATGCGCTGACTTAAAGAAGGACGAGCAATTACAACGTATTTCTAAGTTGGAGCAGCGTTTATCCGGCTTAGAAAAAACGAGAGCAAAAAATGAAATCGACACACTTACTGCGCTCAAAATCGCAACGAATGCTGTTGAAATACGCATTAAAACGTATTTAGTTTTGGATACAATTAACCTGGTTTTAGGTAAAAAAATGGATGCCTATAAAATCATGAGAAGAAACCTTAAGCCTCTCGGAAAACAAAACAGTCAATTAAAGAATGCGATTCGTGAAGAGCAAAAAACGTTGAAGGCTTTAAAAACGGATATTGAAAGTGGTTCTGGAAGTAGGGATAAATATGAATCTTACATCCTTTTTGAAAAAAACAAAATAAATCAAATAGAAGTACTCGTTAAAGAATACCTTCGACTCAAGAAGGAAATCGTTAAAACGTATCGTGAATTGCATTCCGAATTAAATCAATTATCCCTTGATTTATTAAGACAACACAACCTAAATCACTAATGAATAACTTCGTTTTATTTTTCTTTCTTTTTTTGTCTGCTACTACATTTGGTCAGACAGAGACGGATATTCAGTTGGCACAATATTATTATACGAATGGGGATTTTGAAAAAGCGACAATCTATTACGAAAAGATTTATGCAAATGATCCATCCAAAGTAATTTTCACGCGCTATTATGAGTGTTTAATGGAAATTAAAGACGTTAAAACAGCAGAAAAGATTTTAAAAAAACAAGTAGCATTAAACAAAGGGGACTTAGATTTAAGGGTAACCTTTGCTCAATTTTATGAGGAAATTGATGAGTTGACTAAATCGCGGAAAATTTTTGAAGAAATATTAGAGGAAGTAAATAGCAATCCCGGCTTAACGATACAAATTTACCAAGCGTTTGTCGCAAGAGGCAAGTTTGAATTAGCAAAAGCATGTTTGGATAAAGGAAGAAAATTGGCGCCGAGTTACCCTTTTAATTTTCAGTATGCCGATTATTATTCATTGATGGGAAACAAACCTGAAATGATGAGAGAGTATATTGAATACCTCGAGCTTCAACCAAACATGAAAGAGTCCATTCAAATAGCCATAAATAGTCGCGTTAATTTATCACAAAGTGATTCGCCTGATTTCATAGCATTGAAAGAATTGTTAATTGCCAAGACACAAAAAGCAAACGCGCCGTTAATCTATTCTGAAATGTTGATTTGGCTATTTATACAAAATCAAAACTTCAACGGGGCATTTATTCAGGCTCAGGCATTGGATAAACGGGTCCAAGGAGATGGTTCGCGCGTAATGGAGCTAGGATTGGTCTGCGTTGAGAATAAATCATATGATATCGCACGAAAATGCTTTGATTATATTATTGCTCTTGGCTCAAGTCAATCACTTTATTTTGAAGCACAAAAATCATTATTGAACACGCGTTTTATTGAAATCACGACCAACCGCGCTTACTCATCTGCAGAGATTCAAGCGACGATTCAAGATTACACGGACGCATTAACACGATTAGGGAAGTCTAAATTTACGTTTCAGATCATTTTAGAGCTTTCTCATATTAAGGCGTTTTATGCCAATCAGATTTCGGAATCCATTGAATTGTTGACGAATTTATTAGCTACTCCTGGCTTAACCGATATGCAACGTGCACAGGTTAAAATGAAATTAGCAGATGTACAAGTGATGGGCGGAGATATTTGGGAAGCGTCCCTGCTATATATGCAAGTGGATAATGATTTCAAGTTCGAACAAATTGGAAACGAAGCAAAATATAAAAATGCACGTGTTTTTTATTTTGATGGTGAATTTGATTTTGCTCAGGGTCAATTAAATGTCTTGAAAGAATCAACGTCCAAAATGATTGCTAATGATGCATTGCAGCTATCGGTTATGATTACGGACAATTATGGTTTGGATAGTAATTATCAAGCAATGCTTTGGTTCGCTACAGCTGAAAGACTCATTGAACAGCACCGGTATGATTCTGCATTCGTATTATTCGATAGTATTCAAATTACTTTCCCTATGCATGCTTTAGCAGACGAAATTTTGTTTCGTAAAGGAAAAGCGATGGAAGATCAAGGAAAATGGACAGCGGCCGTAGACTATTATAGCGATGTGTTGAAATTTCATTCAGACGACATCCTTGGTGATGACGCCCTTTTTCGTTTAGCTGAAATAGAGGAATATCAATTTCAGAACAAAGAAAAAGCGCTTGAATATTACAAGCGCTTAATAATCGATTTTAAAGGAAGTTTATTCTCAACTGAGGCAAGAGCTCGCATTCGCTCTTTGAGAGGTGATGCGAACATTGATGTTGATTCAGATGAGCTTTAATTAATGTAAATCTGGCATTTCACGCGTGAATGCTGGAATTCCAGTAACGTCCATTCCAGTAATTAATAAGTGAATGTCATGCGTCCCTTCATAGGTCACAACTGACTCCAGATTTGCCATATGGCGCATCATCGAGTACTCACTAGTGATTCCCATTCCACCATGAATTTGACGTGCCTCACGCGCAATGTTCAAAGCTATTTCAACGTTGTTGCGTTTCGCCATGGAAATTTGAGCGGATGTTGCGCGACCTTCATTGCGTAATTGTCCTAAACGGAAAGTAAGTAATTGTGCTTTCGTGATTTCCGTAATCATTTCAGCAAGTTTTTTCTGAATCAATTGAAAGGCTCCAATTGGAACATTAAATTGTGTGCGTTCTTTTGAGTAGCGCAATGCTTGATCGTAACAATCCATCGCGGCACCAATCGCGCCCCAAGCAATACCAAAACGCGCTGAATCAAGACAACTTAATGGAGCCCCAAGTCCAGATCTTCCTGGTAGAATATTTGATTTTGGCACTTTTACGTTGACGAAAATAAGTTCTCCTGTCGCAGAAGCACGAAGAGATAATTTCCCATGCATTTCAGGCGTTGAAAACCCTTCCATTCCTCGCTCAACAATCACACCATGAATTCTTCCGGTTTCATCTTTTGCCCAAACAACTGCTATATCAGCGAAGGGAGCATTGGAAATCCACATTTTTGCTCCATTTAAGATAACATGATCTCCTGCATCTTTGAAGTTCGTGGTCATTCCACCTGGATTTGAACCATGATCAGGCTCGGTTAAACCGAAACAGCCCATCATCTCACCAGTAGTTAATTTTGGTAAATATTTTTGCTTTTGTTCCTCAGAACCGTATTTCCAAATAGGATACATCACCAGGGATGATTGCACAGATGCTGTTGAACGCAATCCTGAATCACAACGTTCTAATTCTTGCATGATTAAACCGTAGGAAATATGATCTAATCCTGGTCCACCGTATTCTTCAGGAATATACGGACCAAAAGCACCAATTTCTCCTAATCCCTTCAAAATATTCATCGGAAAAGTAGCATTTTCGTAATGCTCATCTATAATAGGAGAAACTTCTTTTTTAACCCATGCTCGAGCAGCATCGCGAACAAGCTTGTGTTCATCAGAAAGTAGGTCATCCATACCGTAGTAGTCCGGATGTGTAAATAAATCTGTTTTCATAATTCACCTTATTTGATTGCAAAAGTAAGTAATAATTAAAATGTCCACCCCATACATTTTTGAATTAATTTTGTGGGTGATGATATATGCCTTACTTAGTTCATTCGAACTGATCGAACGAAACACACAAATGAATAGTTACCTCTTGGTAATTATATTTTTGTGCTTTGCTTTTGTGGGAGTAGCTCGCGTCGCGCAACCTGACTTAATCGCCCAAACATTTAGTGGGTTTTTTAAGGTAAAACGTCCGGACAACATGGGTTTTGAAGGATCCAAGCTACAGCCGAGTATTACGGCATTGATTGTGTTAAATTATATCATTTCTTTTTCCACTTGTGTTTTTTTGATCTTATACCGAAACGAAAACATGCTAGCAACGATGGGATTGACATTAAAAATTGTTGCCGCCCTAACGATTTTACAACTGGTGAATTTTCGCCTTGTTTTTTTACTGTCTGGCGAACGTGCTATTCTTGATTCAATGAGCGCAGTAAATAAGCAAATTTGGTCATTTGGCGGATTTTTACTTACCAGTTTAGCGCTACTTTGGATTCTTAATCAAGAACACTATGCTATTTTTGAGCAATTGTTTCTAGCAATCTGTTTTTTATTGTTCGCTTGGCGCATTATTAAAGGTTTAATTCTTGCCGTGCAATTAAGGTATAAATGGTATTATTTAATTTTGTATCTTTGCACCCTAGAAATTTTACCGTTGGTAATTTTAAGCAAATTAGCCTTGAAAAATTTCGCAGTAATTATTTGATATTATACGTTAAAAACAACGAAACTTGGCCATAAAGACAATTTTAGTTTCGCAGCCTAAACCAGAGGGTGAGAAGTCGCCTTACTACGATTTGGCTGAAAAGTATAAGTTGAAAATAGACTTTCGTCCATTTATCAAAGTGGAAGGAATTGACCCTAAAGATTTCAGGGCGCAGAGAGTAAACCTTCCAGAGCATACAGCCATTATCTTAACGTCTAAAGTTGCAGTTGACCACTTTTTTCGCATTGCTGAAGCAACACGTTTTGAGGTGCCAGACACAATGAAATACTTTTGTATTACGGAAGCAGTCGCTTTATACCTTCAAAAATATGTGACTTACCGAAAGCGAAAAATTTTCTTTGGCAAGCAGACAATCGACGAATTAGCAGAGTTGATGAAGAAACATAAGAATGAAAAATTCTTATTGCCTTGTACAGACATCTTACGTGATAATATTCCCTTGACTTTAGAACAACACGCAATACCGTTCACTAAAGTAATTTTATACCGAACGGTTGCTTCTGATTTGTCCGACTTAGAAGATGTATACTACGACATGTTGGTGTTTTTTAGTCCCGGAGGAATTGAATCCTTGTTCAAAAATTTCCCTGATTTCAAGCAAAACGAAACAGCAATTGCTGCATTTGGACCAACAACCGCAAATGCGGTTATTAAAAATAATTTGAGATTGGATGTTCACGCACCGCATCCAAAGGCACCTTCCATGGTTGGTGCAATTGAATTGTTTATTAAGGAACAATTAAAAAAGAAATAAATATTCTTTTTATTTTCCTTGCATCGGTCTTTTTTTACTTCGTGAAATTTTAGTATATTTACCCGAACTTAAAATATAATTTCATGAAAAAACTATTATTCTCAGCTTTATTATTAGTGTCAGGAGTAAGTGCAAATGCACAATTGACACCGGGAAGTGTAGCACCAAACTTCACGATTTCTGCTTACCAACCATGGTTGGCTGCAGCGGGAACGACGAACAATGGTTCTTATACACTTTATGATTACTTAGATCAAGGTTATACGGTAATCCTTGATGTATCTGCAACTTGGTGTGGTCCATGTTGGAACTACCACCTTACAGGAGCGTTAGAAGATGTTTATGCTGCGCATGGTCCTGCTGGAGCACCTGGAGTTTCTTCAACGACAACAGATGACGTTATGGTTATTTGGATCGAAGGTGACGGAGCAACTGCTGACGCAACGATGTTAGACGGAAACGGAGCGATTGGAAACTGGATTGAGCCTGCTGCAGGAACACAAATCCAATTCCCTATGGCAAACCCTGCTTCTGCAACTGCTACGCAAATCAATAACGATTACAACATCGCTTATTTCCCAACAATTTACCAAATCTGTCCTAACCGTATCATTAATGAGATCGGTCAAGCAACTGCAGCGAACATTTACGCTGGTATCGTTGATTGTCCTGCTCCAGCTTCTCAACCAACAGATGTTGCTGCATTAGGATACACAGGAGCTTTGGTACACTGTGAAGGTGCTTACACACCATCTGTTCAAATCCAAAATAACGGTACAACTGCATTAACAAGTGCAACTGTAACAATTACAATGGGTGGAACAACAGTTTCTACAGGTACATTCTCTGGAAACTTAGCTACTTACGGTGTTGCTAACGTAACATGTTCTCCAATTGCTTCATTTAATGGTGGTGCAATGGCTGTAACAGTTACTACGAACGGTGATGCTTCTGCAGCAAACAATGCAACATCTGCAACAATTGCTCTAGCAACAAATGCAGTTTCTCAATTTGTTACAGTAAACATTACAACAGATTACTATGCTTCTGAGACTTCTTGGAACATTAAAAACAGCACAGGTGCAGTAGTTGCACAAGGTGGTGGTAACTGGGCAGATATGACTACAGGTGCAGCTGGACAAACAGTTCAAGCACCAGTTCAAGTTACTTTATCTCCTTCTCAATGTTACACATTCGAAATTTTGGATGCTTACGGTGACGGAATTTGTTGTTCATACGGAAACGGAGCTTACTCTGTAACTGATGCATTAGGAACAGTAGTATGTTCAGGTGCTGAATTTGGTGAAAGCGAGCAAAAAGCATTTAAAACAGGTGTATTAGGATTAAATGAAATGGAAACAATCGCATTGAATGTTTACCCTAATCCTGCTTCAGGTTTATTGAATGTTTCTTTCGAAGCAAACAATGCTGATTTCGTAATCACATTAACAGACCTTCAAGGACGCGTTATTTCTTCTAAAGAAATGGCTAACTTGATCGGTAGGCAATTGGTTACTTTCTCAACTGAAAATGTAGCTTCTGGAAGTTACATCGTTACTGTTGCTTCTAACGGTACAAAAACAACTAAAAACGTAGTGGTTAGATAATCACTCTCACGAATTGGAAACGCCCTCATTGAGGGCGTTTTTTTTTGACTATACTTTATGTTTATTCCTTTTCAAGATGGACATTCAATTGAATTGCCATCGAAATTTACGTTTCCATTCTATTATTCCCCACATTCTATTGCGCTTGAAGCAGTAAGACTCTTGCAATTACGTTTGAACACAGAGGATTTTCATCATGATTTTGGAATTAATAGCATCCAAAGAAAGGGAGCTATTGGTAAGATGTTTGGCGTGCTCGTTGTAGAAAATCAAGCAGGTCAATTAGGGTACATAGCCGCTTTCTCAGGTAAATTAGGAAATTCAAACCATCACGAGGGATTCGTTCCACCAGTATATGATTTACTAGATCCAACCGGGTTTTTTAGAAAGGAAGAAATTGAAGTCAATGACTTGACATTGGAATTAAATCGCTTCGAGCAAAACGGTTTTTATTTGCAGCTCAAAAGCCAAGTAGAAACATACCGCAAAGACTTTTTATTGTGGATCCAAGAGGAAAAAGCACTTTTAAAGGCACACAAAAAAAACAGACAAGTAAAAAGAGATGCTGCTAATCAAGATGATCTTATAACCTATCATCTGCTGCTAGAGGAATTAAAAGAAGAGAGCATTCATCAGCAAATTCAATTTAAACAGCAGCACTATGCAAAAAAGGAAGTGCTAAATCAATTGGAAGAATCTTTACAGCAGTTGGAAAATCAAATAACAGCATTGAGAGATAAGAGAGCCGCTATGTCGGCTGATATTCAACGTCGGATATTTCAATCGTATACGTTTTTGAATTCAACACAAGAAACAAAAAGTTTACTAGACATTTTTAAAGAAACACCTTTTAAAACTCCACCGGCTGGAGCAGGTGAATGTGCTGCTCCTAAATTGTTACAATACGCTTTTTTAAAGCAACTCAAACCAATAGCTTTGGCTGAATTTTGGTGGGGAATGTCTCCAGATTCTGAAGTGAAAATCCACCAGGAATTTTATCCAGCTTGCCGAGGTAAATGCGAACCCATACTTTCACATATGTTGAAAGGAATTGAAATGGACGTCAATCCGATGAGTATTAATCCTGCAGAAGGGAAAGAACTTCCAATAATTTACGAGGATGATTCTTTACTTGTGGTCAATAAACCAGCAGAATTTTTATCGGTTCCGGGCAAAACAATTACGGATTCTGTTCAAACGAGAATTCAGCATAAATATCCTTTAGCAACAGGACCTCTATTGGTACATCGATTAGATATGTCAACTTCGGGAATCATCCTCATTGCTAAAAAGAAGGACATCCATGAATCCTTGCAGAAACAATTTCTAAAACGCACTGTAGAGAAACGTTATGTTGCCCTACTACAAGGTTATGTGAAGTCAACTCAAGGTGAAATACAACTGCCACTTCGCGTAGACTTAGAAGACCGTCCTAGACAATTAGTTTGTTATGAATACGGAAAGCACGCCTTGACTAAATACGAGGTCTTAGAACGAACGAAAGGACACACACGCGTATATTTCTATCCGCATACCGGACGAACGCATCAATTGCGTGTCCATGCTGCTCATGTAAGTGGTTTAAACGCTCCAATCATAGGAGATGATTTGTATGGTCAGAAATCAGATCGCTTGTATTTACATGCCGAGTACTTGAGTTTTTGGCACCCAATTACGAAAGAACGGATGGAAATAAGGTGTCCAGCGCCGTTTTAATTAATGTGCTCGTTCAACCCAATCACCGTGTTCTTTAATCAAGTCAATTAACGAATCAACAGCTTCTTCTGCGGCTACATTTTTACGGACAACCGTTTTTTCTTTGTATAGATTGATTTTACCTGGACCAGTTCCAACGTATCCGTAATCAGCATCCGCCATTTCACCGGGTCCATTGACGATGCAACCCATGATGCCAATTTTAATTCCTTTGAGATGAGAAGTGCGTTCACGGATTTTTGCAGTAGTTTCTTGTAAATCAAATAAGGTGCGTCCACAAGACGGACAAGAAATGTATTCCGTTTTGGAAATACGCGTTCGTGTGGCTTGAAGAATTCCAAATGCGGTCGAATTAATTAAGGTATTCGGTTGATTTGCCTTTATCCAAACTCCGTCACCGTAACCATCAATGAACAAGGATCCCGCATCACTAGAAACATTTAACTGGAATTTCTCAGCATCCCCTTCCTTTGAATCGATTTGAATGATTACAGGAGCATCCATCCTTTTATCAGCTAACTGACTGAAAAAAGCCCGGAACAATTGTGTTTTATTATCAAATGTTGTAGAGACAATTAGGGTCAATTTCGTATAATCAGCGAGCATACTTGGAATTTCTTCTTCCGCGGTCAATGACAAAAATCCAGCTTGTTCTGTAGGTAATTCGCCTAATTGATCGACGGTGAGTAATGGATAGAATCCAACACGCGCTGAATAATGCACTTTCCAGGAATTAAAATCACAAATTACACCTAATGTTCCTGGTACTTCAAAGTTCAAGGAATTTGAACCAATGTATACGTAGTCAGCAGCTAAATCTTGTAGGTTCCATTTATCTAATGTAACAGAATAATTATACCCAAATCCATAGAAATTAGCAGGAACAAGTTCGCTTTTATCGGACATATCTGCGATGACAACAGGCACATGTTTGCCACCAATGTTGTGAATTTCATGACTGATTCTTCGTGAATATTCAAAAGGATTATGCGCTAGTTTAGAAGTATCGATTGCAAGGGGATAAACGGATTGACGTTGGTGTTTTTCCGCCAATTTGCGTGCGACAGGAATTTCGAATTCTGGTTCTTCTGTTAAGGATACGCGTATCGTGTCTCCGATACCATCTTCCAATAGAGCCCCGATACCAACGGCTGATTTAATGCGTCCATCTTCACCATCACCAGCTTCTGTAACACCTAAATGCAAGGGATAGCAACGTCCATTCTGCAACATACGATGCACCAATAAGCGGTATGCTTGTACCATTACGAGTGTGTTGCTCGCTTTCATTGAAATGACGAGTTCATGGTAATCGTTCTTCTCACAAATACGAATGAATTCCATGGCGGATTCCACCATTCCTTCAGGGGTGTCGCCATAACGACTTAAAATACGGTCTGATAGTGAGCCATGGTTTGTTCCAATGCGCATCGCGGTTCCATGTTCTTTACACAACAGTACAAGTGGAGTGAATTTGGATTCAATGCGCAAAAGTTCTGCTTGATAACTTTCGTCCGTATAGTCGAGTTCTTCAAACTTCTTTTTATCTGCATAATTACCGGGGTTTACACGCACTTTTTCAATTAATTTTGCCGCAATTTCTGCGGCATTCGGTGTAAAGTGGATATCGGCAACTAAAGGAACATGGTAACCAAGTTCTGCTAGTTTTGTGTGGATGACACCTAAATTCTCCGCTTCATTTTTACTCGGCGCAGTTAAACGAACCAATTCACATCCTGCATCAATCATTCGAATACTTTGCGCAACAGAACCTTCTGTATCCATTGTGTCTGTCGTCGTCATGGACTGCAGTCGAAGTGGATTTTCCCCACCCAATGTTAATTGACCTATGCGCACTTCCATCGTTGGAAGTCGTTTTCGGTTAAATGGATCAATGCAATAAGTTGAATTCATGAATGGGATGTGTAAGTATGCATAACAAAAGTACGGATAGTTTGTTTTTTAAATCGGGATTTTGGTGTGATATTTGTTTCGTCGAAAATTAAAAAGATCAATGAGTGTTTTAAAAGGACTTTTACCCGTATTCATTTT
>CAIRMS010000316.1 GCA_903879765.1 uncultured Flavobacteriales bacterium | reverse complement strand
TGCTTCAAAACAAACCAAATGCAAAAATTCGTTGGAAATGGCTTTCGGATGAAGAAGATGGACTCGATGTTTACTTTGAAATCGCTTACATCGTTGACCCAATGACATCCTCTGTATCTCTACAAATCACAGATTTTGCCTATCCTTCTGACAAAGAAAGTGCGATCATGCTTTGGAATCAACAAGTGAATGATTTAAAAAGAGTTCTTGGTTCGTAGCGCACACAATTCTTCTGCGTTTTCTACGTTTATTAGCTACCTTTGTCGAAATTTTCAACCTTGAAAAGACTGTACCTATTTAGCATCAGATCATTTGCCGGTCCCTTTATTGTGACACTGGTAATTTCGATGTTCATTCTTATTCTACAGTTTTTCTGGGTATACATGGATGATTTGATGGGGAAAGGCCTGAGCATATGGGTGATTTTCGAGTTGCTTTTTTATGTTTCTGCTAACTTGATTCCACTTGCACTACCCCTTGCTATCTTACTTTCTTCACTAATGACCTTCGGGAGTTTTGCGGAAAACAACGAATTGACGGCTTTAAAATCCAGTGGACTTTCACTTTATCGGATCATGCGTCCGTTGATGTTCATAGTTGTGCTGATTTCAATTAGTACCTTTTATTTTGCCAATTATGTCATTCCTGTATTTAATTTGAAATTTCACACTTTGATTTATGACATTCAAAACACAAAAATATCCTCGATTTTAACCCCTGGTGTATATACCAAAGACTTCGAAGGCTTCTCTATTAAAGTAGATGCCTACAACGACTCTGTTTACAAAGGAATTACCATACATGATTACAGTCATCCAAGTGAATTGAAAACCGTAAAAGCAAATGAAGCCCGTATTTACAAATCTGCTAACGGTCAATTCATGTTTTTTGATTTAAAAAATGGAAAAATATTGGAGGAACTAGACATTCAAAATCCATTGTTCCTTCCAGATGGAAGCATTCAAAATCCTTCAGGAAGACCTTCAAGGGTTTCTTATTTTGAACATGGCACCTACAAGTTAGACATCGCTGGATTCAATTTAAATCGCACAGATGAGGATTTGTTTACTGATAAATATGAAATGTTGAATGTCTTTCAAATCAGTAAAGCGATGGATTCATTAGATAAAAAGAAACAACAAATCACTGAAACTTTTGCTAAAAACAGCGGGAAGGAATTCGTTAGTTTTAATGATAAAATTGTCTACAATGATCCAAATTCCGGATTAGCACCAGCGGAAAAAATAAAAGCAGTTCAATTCAAGCAATTAACGGATGTAGATAAACTTCAAGCGAGAAATATTGTCATCTCAAGATTGAGACGCACAAATGAAACGGTTGACAATCAGCATCAATTCATCGAAGTTATGGAGAAAGAAGCCGATTTATACTGGATTGAGTTTCATAAAAAACTTGCCCTAACGTATGCTGTAGTTGTATTGTTTTTTGTTGGAGGTCCACTTGGAGCGATCATTCGCAAAGGCGGATTCGGTGCACCTGTTGTCATTGCGGCATTGACATTCATGGTTTATTTTATGTTGAATAGTGTTGGTCAAAATCTTGCTGAAACAAATACCGTTTCTCCATTTATTGGAATGTGGTTAGCTGGATTTTTCTTTACGCCGGTAGCATGGATCATCACACGAGCAGCAGCAAACGACGCACAGATATTCTCATCTGACATGTGGAAAAAGCTCTTCACCAAACGAATGAACAGAAATGAAAGTCCTCGTTCTTAGCCACAAGCCGCCCTACCCGATTGTCGATGGTGGTTGTTTGGCCATGAGTCGTTTCTTAATGGATTTAAGTGATACACCAACTGTTGATTACATCGATTACCTAACGCTGAGTACGCACAAGCATCCTTTTGACGCGAATGCTTTTCAAGGATTGAATTTACCAAAGGTTACATTTCAAGGAATCGAAATTGACACCAAGCTGAAAGTGGTTCCAGCATTATGGTGTTTATTGACAAAGCGTTCGTATCACACCAAACGTTTTTTAGATGCAAAAGTCTCATCGCTTTTGAAAGAAAAACTCAGCAACTCAAACT
>CAIRMS010000315.1 GCA_903879765.1 uncultured Flavobacteriales bacterium | reverse complement strand
TATGACAACATCTTTACGCGAACCGATTCTTGAAGAAAACAAAAGCCGTTTTGTATTATTTCCAATTCAACACGACGAGATTTGGAGTTTTTATAAAAAAGCAGAGGCTAGTTTTTGGACTGCAGAAGAAATTGATTTGTCACCAGATCAAATTGACTGGGAAAACAAGTTGAATGATGACGAGCGTCATTTCATCAAGCATATTTTGGCTTTTTTCGCGGCATCCGATGGGATTGTTAATGAAAACCTCGCTGAAAACTTTTTGTCGGAAGTACAATACACAGAGGCAAAATTCTTTTACGGGAATCAAGTTGCAATGGAAAATATCCATTCGGAAACGTATTCACTTCTAATTGACACCTACATCAAGGATTCTGCGGAAAAAAATCACTTGTTCAATGCCATCGATACGCTTGATTGTGTAAAGAAAAAAGCGGAATGGGCTTTGCGTTGGATCGATAAAGGGGATTTTGCAGAGCGTTTAGTTGCGTTTGCTGCTGTAGAAGGAATTTTCTTTTCAGGGTCCTTTTGCTCCATTTTTTGGTTGAAAAAACGTGGCTTAATGCCAGGATTGTCCTTCTCAAATGAGTTGATTTCTCGCGACGAGGGCTTACATTGTGATTTCGCATGTTTGTTGTACAACAATCACCTTGTGAATAAACTATCCAAAGAAAAAGTCCGTGAAATCATTATGGACGCTGTCGAAATCGAAAAAGAATTTGTGACAGACGCTATTCCGGTAAAACTTATCGGAATGAATAGTGATTTGATGCAACAATACATTGAATTTGTTGCGGATCGACTTTTAGTCGAACTTGGGAATGAACGTGTATATAACACCTCAAATCCCTTTGACTTTATGGAAATGATTTCCATTCAGGGAAAAACAAATTTCTTTGAAAAACGCGTTGGTGAATACCAAAAAGCTGGTGTGTTAGCTGGCGATGCGAACAAAGAATTCAGCATGAACGAAGAATTTTAATTATTTAATTGCGGTAATAAGGATGTACGTAGTAAAGAGAGACGGAAGAAAAGAAGCTGTGAAGTTTGATAAAATCACAGCGCGAATTATTAAAATGTGTTACGGGTTAGATCCGTTAGTATCACCAGAGGCTGTTGCAATGAAAGTGATTGAAGGTATTTATGATGGAGTTTCAACTTCTGACTTAGATAACTTGGCAGCTGAAGTTGCCGCGGCAAAGACGATTGATCACCCAGACTACGCTTTGTTGGCATCACGTATAGCTGTATCAAACTTACACAAGGAAACGAAAAAAACGTTCTCTGAGGTAATTGAAGATTTACACCATTACATCGATCCAAAAACCGGTCAAAATGCATCTTTAGTTGCTGATGATGTATACGCAATCATTCAAGAAAATAAGGAGGCTTTTGACTCAAGTATCATTTATGATCGTGACTTCCGCTACGATTATTTTGGTTTCAAAACATTGTCTCGTTCTTATTTGATGAGATTGAATGGTAAAATTGCCGAGCGTCCACAACAAATGTTGATGCGCGTTGCCATTGGTATTCATAAGAAAGATGTGGCATCTGCTATTAAAACCTATAACTTGATGTCAGAAGGTTGGTTTACGCATGCCACACCTACATTGTTTAATGCAGGAACTCCTAAGCCTCAAATGTCTTCTTGTTTCTTACTTACGATGAAATCGGATAGTATTGAAGGGATTTACGACACCTTAAAATCTTGCGCACAAATTTCACAATCCGCAGGTGGAATCGGACTAGCACTTCATGACATCCGCGCAACAGGATCATACATTAAAGGGACAAATGGAACTTCTAATGGAATTGTTCCAATGCTACGCGTTTTCAATGATACTGCACGTTACGTTGATCAGGGCGGTGGAAAAAGAAAAGGATCTTTCGCCATGTACATCGAACCATGGCATGCAGATGTATTCGATTTCCTTGACTTGAAAAAGAATCACGGAAAAGAAGAACAACGTGCACGTGATTTATTTTACGCACTTTGGATTCCAGATTTATTTATGCAACGTGTGAAAGAAAATGGCGATTGGACACTCATGTGTCCACACGAATGTCCAGGACTTTCCGACACGCACAGTGCAGCATTTGAAGCATTGTATACGAAATACGAAAAAGAAGGAAAAGGTAGAAAAACAATCAAAGCTCAAGACCTTTGGTTTAAAATCCTTGAATCTCAAATCGAAACAGGAACTCCTTACATGTTGTATAAAGATGCGGCGAATGCTAAATCCAACCAACAAAATTTAGGAACAATCAAATCTTCTAACCTTTGTACCGAGATCATTGAATACACAGCTCCTGATGAGATCGCTGTATGTAACCTTGCGTCACTTGCACTTCCAAAATACGTGACAGAAGATGGTTCTTTCGATCACGACAAATTATTTGAAGTAACGTACCAAGCTACCTTGAATCTAAATCGTATCATTGATGAGAACTTCTATCCTGTAGAGGAAGCGAAAAACTCTAACCTTCGCCACCGTCCAATTGGACTCGGTGTACAAGGATTAGCTGATGCTTACATCATGATGGGGCTTCCATTCGAATCTGAAGAAGCGCGTGCATTGAACCGCGAAGTATTTGAAACAATTTACTTTGCTTCCATGTCTGCATCAAAAGACCTAGCAAAAATTGATGGTCCTTATGAAACAATCGCAGGTTCTCCGGTGTCAAAAGGAATTTTCCAATTTGATATGTGGGGTGTAACTCCATCAAATCGTTGGGAATGGGATATCTTGAAAGAAGAAGTTAAAAAACATGGTGTGCGTAACTCACTATTGTTAGCACCTATGCCTACTGCTTCTACTGCTCAAATTCTTGGAAACAACGAATGTTTCGAGCCTTACACATCAAACATTTACACTCGTCGTGTTCTTTCTGGTGAATTCATTATTGTAAACAAACATTTATTAAAAGACTTAGTTCGCGAAGGTTTGTGGAACAAAGACATGCGTCAAAAAATCATGACTGCTAATGGTTCTGTTCAGAATATAAACGAAGTTCCTCAACGATTAAAAGATCTTTATAAAACGGCTTGGGAGATTTCTCAGAAAGCAATCATTGACCAAGCAGCTGATCGCGGAGCCTATATTTGCCAAAGTCAATCCTTGAATATCTTCATGGAAAACGCAAACTTTGGTAAATTAACATCAATGCATTTCTACGGCTGGGAGAAAGGATTAAAAACTGGAATGTACTACTTACGTACAAAAGCAGCAACAGATGCCATCAAATTTACTGTAGAAAAAACAGTGGTTGAAGAACCCACTGCGAAATCTTTGGAAGCAGCAGCTGAAGCCATCGCTTGTTCACTCGACAATCCAGACAGTTGTGAAATGTGTTCTGGGTAGAAGCGACGTCAGTCGGTTATAGACAGAACGGAAATTCACGAGCTTGTCTCGCTAAATGTGTTCTGGGTAGAAGCGACGTCAGTCGGTTATAGACAGAACGGAAATTCACGAGCTTG